>JAPYQX010000183.1:1857-6076 GCA_029937135.1 Nitrospinota bacterium | reverse complement strand
CCCCCCCCCCCCCCCCCCCCCCCCCCCCCCAATCGGAGCAACTGAAAACGCTCGCCAACCTCCACACATATCTATTTTCTTAACGCCTTCAGTTTTCCAGCACGCTCAAACTTCAACAGCCTCCACATTTTCCAGCGCCTCAGCTTCGAGAGCGCCCTCACCTCCCCAACGGAGGGACGGGTACGGGCTTGAAGCTATCGACGGGCGCCCTTTCCCCGGAAGTCTGTATCTCGGGAGGCTCCTTTTTCTCGCCCCGGGGCTGGCTCCGGTGGGAGCTCCACTTCTTGAGCCGCAACTCGAATAGCGGCGGCGGGCGGTCCTGTTCGCCCGCGGGCGATCTTCCCCTGATGGTGAACGAACACGGCCGCCTCACCCCCGGCGCGAGCCAGTTGACGCGGTAGGTGGTGCCGCAGCAGCGCTTTCCCTTTTCGATCAGGACCGCCTCGAGAACCAGATCGTAGGCAAAGTCCGTATCGATGTTCAGAAGAGTCCCGCGAATTCGGAGGACGGCCTTGCATGACCGGCAACGGCTGGGGCGGTGGACCTCGATCTCGGCATTCCGGATCTTCACCCACCGCGAGGCGTCGCGGCTCCGCTCCTTCCTCATCAAGGAAAGCGAGGCGAGGATTCGCTCCTTGTAGGGAGTCCCGGGATAGCGGGCAAGGTAGCGCTCGAGGGCGGTGGAGCTCCCCGACCGCTCGGCCGAGCGAAGCGTCTCCTCCTCGATATGCCTGGCGACGATCCTCGCCTCGGAAGTCCCCTTAAAGCGCCGGAGAAATTCCCGGGCGTCATCGATGTTTTTTTGGGTCATCACACGATCGAAGACAGCCTCGCGGAGCGCTTCCCCGGCTTCGGCCAGATACGGCGTTTCCGGGTTGTCGTGAATGTAGCGAGAAAGGGTCAATTCGTTTCCGCTCGCCAGCGCCCGGTCGAGCAACAAGCGCTCGAGGAGCTGGGTCACCGAGGCGGTCCATTCGCTTTTCGCCTTTCGGTGGCGCGCGATGAAGGCGCGGTAGGCGGCGATGGTGCCCTTCTTCTTCGTCAGCTTGAACTCCGCTCGCTGGAGCCTTTCCTGCGCCGAGGAGGCGAAGCGGCCCTTCGGGTATTTCTGGAGATACGCCTGGAGCTCATCCGCCTTCATCCGGGAGATGGCGTCATAGTAGGAAATCCGCTCGGAGAGGATGCGGGCGCGGCGGGCGTATTTTCCGGTTGGGCGCTTATCGAGGTAGGCGTTGTAGGCGGGAGCCGTGTGCAACGCGGCCGCTCTTTCAAAATCGGCGTCGTCCCCAAGGGCGTCCGCCGGAGATTCGGCCGAGACACGCTCGCGGGCCTCAGTCCGCGACGAGCCCCCCTGCGTGTCTTGAAGGGCGCCGCTCCGCCAGCTTGGTCCACAGGCGGTCAAAACAAGCGGCAAAAGAAAAAGGCAAGCCGCTACTCGCCGCGAAATTTTCCACGAAACCCGGCGCGAAACCCGCCGGCCACCGCCGCGCATCTTAATTCTCCCTATTAACGGCTCTTCCAGTCGGGGCCCGGCCCGCCCACTTGCCCGCCTAGACGGGCGGCCAGGGGTAGCTCTGGTACTCCTCGGGGAGGGGCAACCGGGGCCGGTCCAAAAACGCCCGCACCCTCCTGCGGAACATATCAAACTCTTCACTGTCGAGCAGGGAGCCCACCTCGCGGACCAGTGGGCCCTCGCCGCCGTCGAGCAGCCGGTCAAGGTCCTTGAGATCGTCGATCAGCTTGCCGGGCAACTCCTGGCCCGCGAAATCCCAGATAACGGTCCTCAGCTTGGGCTCGACGTGAAACGTCAGGCCGTGGTCGATGCCCCAGATGCGGCCATCGTCCCCCTTGAGGCAGTGCCCCCCCTTCCGGTCGGTGTTGTTCACGATGAGATCGAACACCGCCAGCAAGAAAAGCTCGGGACGGCCCTCCTCGAGGAGGGAAAAATAATTTGCCTTTTGGTCGTGAGCGACAAAAAGCTGCATCGACCCTTCGCCGTGGGGGCCGTCACGGATGACGGTGGGCGGAACCAGATGCCAGCCGAGGGCCTCGCTGACCAGAAACGAGCACCGCTCGCGGCGGTGAAGGGTGCCGTAGGGGAAATCCCAGAGCGGGCGCTCGCCGCCGGCGGGCTTGTAGATTCCGAGAAAGCGGGTCTCCCCGCTCTGGAGCTGGACCACGAAGGTATAGTTCGAGCCATGGGGGACGAGTTCCCCCCCCTCTATTTCAGCGCAGGAGAGCATCTCCTCGATCCGCGCCGGCGTGAGGTGCAGACCCTCTGCCCCGCTTTCGCCCGGAGAGCCATCGCTCCGGGAGCGTTTGGCGCCTCCCTGATCGGGGCCGTCTTCGCGACCGGGATCAAAAATCATTTCAGCGGTCACGCCAGCCATCGGGGCCGCAAGAGGCTCGGGAATTAATGCTTGAAATGGCCATTCGAACCGGGATTGACCTTTCCTGCGGCGACGAGCGCCTGCCGGGAGAGGGAGTCCGTTCCCCTTCCCGAGGCGCAGAGTTCAAGGCTGCGGTCCACGAATCCCTCCGAGGCGCTTACCTTGAGGGTGATTTGAAGCTTGGCCTGGGGCGGATTCTCCTCCTCGCCGGCCATATCCTCCATTCCCTCCGTTCCCTCCAGGAACGAAGAGTCGTCCTCCTCTTCCTCTTCATCCTCGAGTGCATCGTGGAAAAAAAGCGTGACATGCTCCACGCCGGGACCAAAGGCCAGACCCAGGCGGCTCACCTTAAACTCGACGGCTTCGCGCGAGGTTCCCTCGAGTATTTCCTCATCGTCCAAGAAGGGAACGCCCGCCCGCTCGGCCCCCTCGCCCATTTTCCAGGGCTCGCTCTCGAGGAGTTTCTTGATCGCCATCGAGAGGCCGTAAAGTTGTTCCTTCTCGATCCAGAGCGTAGCCGCCGCCGGCGGTGGCCCATCGATCAGGAGGCGGAACACCCGCTTCCCCGGAACGCCCAGCGACTCGGGCTCAACCCCGCTCACCAAACCGAAATTATGTTGCGCCATTTCCATCGTCTCGCCTGTCTCCCGGCTAAGCCTGAAAAAAATCCGACAAAACGGAGGCCCGCGGGTTCTTTTCTCCCGGCCCGAGCCGCCCTATAATCCCCCTGCCTCCCCCGCCGGGAGGCGTGCCGCCCGCACCTGCGAACCGGATACCACAGGCCGTTCATATGACCCAATCCGAAAACAAGCCAGACGCGCGGGAGAAGGCCGGCCTGATGGAGTACTTCATCCTCGCGCTGTTGATCGTCGTCGTGACCGTCACCGCCTGGACCCTCGTCGACAACGGCCTTCTCGACATTCTGACCAGCCTATTGAAATAGCGCCGTCATCGTCAATTCCGCTTCCGCTGGCAATTCCGCCCCCGCCGTTAATTCCGGGCTACTCCTCCAGGCGTTTCATCTCCTTGAGAAGCGCGGCGGGGTCGGCCGCCGGTTTCATCCCCTCGTCGAGGTATACGCCCAGCCCGTGCGCCACCCGGTTGATAAAATTGAAATAGCTGACCACCGCCACTAGGTCCACGATGGCCGTGTCATCGAGCCCAACGTCGCGCAGCTTGTCGAGATCCCCCCGCCGGAGGGCGCCTGAATTTTTCGTCAGCGCCCGCGCGAAGCCGAGCATCGCCCTCATGCGGCCGGTCAGCTCCGCTTCGTCGGGCGCCTCCTTCAACTCAAGGGCGCGGGCGTCGTCGCCAAGCTCGGCACGGAGAAACTCCCCGTGGCTCGTATATCAGTAGAAACACCCGTTCGCCTTCGAGACGGCGGTGGCGAGGAACTCGCGCTCCTCGCGCGAGAGGCCCGACTCGCCGTGCATCAGCGTGAGGTAGAGCCCCCGGTGAACGCGCATGAGTTCGGGCCGGTTACTAAACGGCCGCGAAATGTTGGCGGCGTAGCCCGACTTCTTTCGCCCGGCCTCGTAGTATTTCTTGACGATCCCCTCGGCCTCGTCCTCGGGAACGGTGTAGACCCAGGCGCGGGGTTCGGGATCGGTGACTTCGGGGGGGGGCATAACGGCGAAATTCCTCAAATCGGACGAGAAGCGGAAAGTTTCGATACCACCGCATACCACGCCTTGACGCCGAACAAAAGGTCGGCCGCACCTTGTCAAAGAACCTCCGCCGGGCGATATTCTCCCGAACCCTTGTGCAGACCGCAGGTGGAGCCTGTGAATTCGCGGCGCCTCCATCCGATTGCGGGCACAGGCATATTT
>JAPYQX010000183.1:0-1847 GCA_029937135.1 Nitrospinota bacterium | reverse complement strand
GGCAGGTGGTCATCATCACGGGCGCCGCCGTGGGCATCGGCCGGGGCGCCGCCGAGGCCTTCGCCGAGGCCGGAGCGCGAGCCTACCTTCTCGACATCGACGATGAGAAAACCGAAAAAGCCGCGGACACGATCCGCGCTGTGGGAGGCGAGGCCACTTTCCTTCACTGCGACATCACCGACTCGAAATCGGTCCAGGAGACCTTCGACCGCATCCTCTCCGAGGCCGGGCGGATCGATATTTTGTTGAACAACGCGGGCGGCTTTAAAACCCAGCTTACGATCGCCGAAACCAGCGAGGAGGAATGGGACCAGGTTGTAGACCGAAACCTCAAGGGCGTTTTCCTCTGCTCGCGGGCCGCCATTCCCACCCTCATGAAGCAGAAAAGCGGCCGGATCATCAACATGGGCTCCGTCGCCGGCCTGGTATCGATGACCCGCTCCTCGCCCCCCTACTCGGCGGCGAAGGCGGGCGTCCACGCGATGACCCGGGTGATGGCGGTCGAGCTTGGCGAGTACAACATCACCGTCAACGCCATCGCCCCCGGCACCACGGCGACCGACCGCGTCGTCGCCCTCCGCAGCCCGGAGCAGATAAAGCAGATCGGGGCCATGTCGCCCCTCGGGCGAATTGGCGAGGTCGATGACATGGTGGGATGGATACTCTTCATCGCCTCGCCGGAGGCGGGCTACTTCACGGGCCAGACGGTTTCGGTGAACGGCGGCCGCCTCGCGGTCTAGGTTTTTCAGGTTTCCAAACCTGGATGTCCCGGCGAAAAACCGGATTCACATCACCCGGAGGATGCGCATCATGGCCGACTATCTCGAATTCGATCCGGGCGCCATCGAGCGGCGCGAGGTATATCGACTTTTAACAGGCTCCGTCGTCCCCCGCCCCATCGGCTGGGCCTCGACGCGGAGCGCGGCTGGCGTCAACAACCTCGCCCCCTTTAGCTTTTTCACGGTGGTGTGCGTCGCGCCGCCGATGATCACCCTCACGATCGCCCGCAACCCGGACGGGAGCAAGAAACACACCCTCCGGAACGCCGAGGAGACCGGCGAGTTTTGCGTCAACGTGGTCGATGTCGCCAACTGGAAGGCGATGGTGGACTCGGCCAACGGCATTCCCGAGGGAGAGAGTGAGTTCGACGCCACCGGCCTGACCCCCATCCCCGGCGTCGGTACGGGCGCTCCCCGCGTGAAGGAGGCGCCCATTCATCTCGAATGCAAGGTGGACCGGGTGCTGGAGCTTGGCCCCAACAAACATCCCCTGCTCTTCGGGGAAGTGGTCCGCTTCCACGTCCGGCCGGACGTGATGGAGGGGAAATACATAAAAATGGAAAAACTCGACCCCCTGGGCCGCCTGAACGGAATGTTCTACTCCACGACCGGGGAGATTCTCGAGCGCTCCTTCGAGGACGGTCAGCCAAGGTAGGGCTGGCGGAGGAGCCAGGCCCGCGCCCGCTACAACCCGCCCCGCTGGCGAATCCGAAAGAAAACAAGCCGCTCGGCCTCACCTGTTTTCTTCTTCAAGTTTTCCCTGATCCCCGGCTCCCGCTCCACATCAATCTCCAGCGAAACCCGCTCCTCGACCATCCCCTCTTTCGCCGCCACCGAAAAACCGATTAAAGAGAGGATGTAGGCTATCGCCTTGTGGGCGGCGATGGTGGAAAACGAATAAAGCTCGCCCGGCCAGGCCTCGATCATGTAGAGCAGGTTCGCCTCGAGGAGCCACCGACTCACCCCGAAGCCCCGGTACTCGGGCGGCACGACGGCGACATCGATGCGGCCATACCAATAGCGCCGCCCGGCCGTGTCTCCTGTGTCTCCGGCGGTGTGGACTAGAAC
>JAPYQX010000182.1 GCA_029937135.1 Nitrospinota bacterium | reverse complement strand
GGGCATGACCGGGCTGATCAGGGCGGCGATGACGCGCAGGGCCGCCCCGGCATGGTAGAGCGCCGAGTCGAGCCGCTCCTCGGGGCCGCTTTTCGCCAGCGTCCAGGGAGCGGCGGCGTCGATGTACTTGTTGCCCGCCGAGACGATCTCCCAAACGGTGCGCAGCCCGCCCTGAAGGTCGGTCGCCTCCATCTGGGTCTCGTAGCGCGCCGCGGCCTCCCGGACGATTCCGGCCAGCCGTTCCTCCTCGGCGCCGCCGGCGGCGCCGCGCGAGATTTTGCCCCCCCGGTAGCGCCGGACCATGTTGAGGGTGCGGTAGAGCAGGTTGCCCAGATCGTTGGCCAGATCGCTGTTGATCCGGTCGATGAGATGCTTGTGAGAGAAGTCCCCGTCGGCGCCGAAGGGAATCTCGCGCAGGAGGAAGTAGCGGATGGCGTCCACCCCGTACTCCTCGATCAGCCAGTGGGGATCGACAGCGTTGCCCAGGCTCTTGGACATCTTCTGGCCCTCGATGGTCCACCACCCGTGGCTGAATATCTGCCCCGGAAGCGGGAGGCCCGCCGACATGAGAAACGCCGGCCAGTAGACCGAGTGGAAACGGAGGATGTCCTTGCCGATGAAATGCTGGTCAGCGGGCCAGGCCGTGTCCGCCGGAAATCCACTCTCTGCGCCGCCTTCACCGCCGCCATCATCATCAGCCTGGCCAAAGCCGGCCGCCGTGGCGTAATTGCTCAAGGCGTCGAACCACACGTAAATCACATGGGCCGGGTCGCCGGGCACCGCGACGCCCCACTTGAAACTCGTCCGGCTCACCGACAAATCCCGCAGGCCGCCCGAGACGAAGCTGACGATCTCGTTGCGCCGCGTGTCGGGCTGAATGAAGCCGGGATTGCTCTCGTAGAGATCGAGGAGGGGCTTTTGATACTTGCTCAGCCGGAAGAAATAGCTTTCCTCGCGCACCGCCTCGGCCGCCCGCCCGCAGTCGGGGCATTTGCCCTCGTCGAGTTGGAGATCAGTCAGGAAATTCTCGCACGAGACACAGTACTTTCCTTCGTACTCGCCTTTATAGATGTCGCCCGCCGCCACGGCCCGCCGCCATAACTCCTGGACCCCGGCCTTGTGGCGGTCCTCGGTCGTGCGGATGTAGTCATCGTAGGCGATGTTGAGCTTCTTCCAAAGCGCCTTGAATTTTTCGCTGTTCTCGGTGGCGAAGTCGAGGGGGTCTCGTCCGGCCTTGGCCGCCGCCTGCTCGAGCTTTTGACCGTGCTCGTCCGTTCCCGTGAGCATCCGCGCCGCCTCCCCGCGCAGGCGGTGGAAGCGAGCCTTCACGTCCGTGGCGACGGTGGTATAGGCGTGCCCCAGATGGGGCTTGTCGTTGACGTAGTAAATCGGCGTCGTGACGTAGAAGGGTTTACCGCTCATAGCACCTTGGAAACTGCCTCTGTCAGGGTTAAAGGGTGGCTACCCGCCAATGGGGTTCTTGAGGGTGTACTGGCCGTTCGCCATTCGGGTTAACCCGTCGGCGTGAACCGTCATCCGCTCCCCGTCCTCGAGGACGAGCGTGACCTCCTCGGCCAGAACATTCTGACGAATCACCATCGCCGCGCAATTGCAGCCGCCCACCTTTTTCTTGAGCGACGGCAACCGCTTTTTTACCGCAACGTAGTGGGCATGCTCGAACCGAAGACAACACTTCAGGCGGCCGCAGGCCCCCGAAAGCTTGGTGGGGTTCAGGCTCAGATTCTGATCCTTCGCCATCCGGACCGAAATGGGGTCGAAAGCCTTGATGAAGCTGCTGCAGCAAAGCTCCCGGCCGCAGTCGCCGCATCCGCCCTTGAGCCCCGCAGCGTCGCGCACACCGATTTGGCGCATCTCAACGCGAATCGAAAAATGCTCGGAAAGCGCCTTCACGAGCCGCCGGAAATCCACCCGCCCGTCAGCCGAGAAGAAAAAAACACCCTTCTTCTTCGAGAAGGCGTACTTCACATCGACCAGTTTCATCGGCAGCTTCATCTCGGCCATTTTCTTCTTGGCGACACTGAACGCCCGGTTCTCCAACCCCTCGATGCCGGAGAGCTGCGCCTCGTCCACTTCCGTCAAACGCCGAAGCACTTTCGGCATGGGCGCGTTGTAGTAGCACGCCTCCATATAACGGGGGCTGTCCGCCACCGTCCCCGACTCCTCCTGCCCGTCCGGGGTTTTCACTACCACCCGCACCCCCGCCCGGAGCGGTGTATCCCCCGCCAGGTGAAACACCGGCAAGGAATCGAAGCGGCTGCTGATGGGAACGACTTTTATTTTTTCCGGGGATTCGTTGGCACCGGACATTGCCAGAGCGGTTGCAACCCCACCCTTATCATTTTCCTCGTTCATTGATAAACCTCATCCGCCCGCGCCCACGGTGCCGCGCAGGGAGATCACTAAGGATTCGAGCGTCAGGGAGGGATTCGTATTGATCTCCCCCACATCCCGGGTCGCGTTTCGGACCCGATCCAGCGCCTGGATAAGACCCGAAACACCCCAGCGGCCGCCGATAGCCCGGAGCGCCTTCTCCACATCGGCATTCCAGGGCTCCAGAACATCCGGGGCCACCTCAAGAACCAGTATATCCCGAAGAAGACCTAAAATCATTTCGAGAAAACCTAAAACATCCTTTCGGGTGGACCCCCCTCCACCCGCCACACCTGCGGCCATGCTCAAAAGGACCGCTTCGTCCGCCTTTCCAACCGGCGCGGAGACCTCTTCGAGAAACGCCAGGGCGCTCTCCCGCTGCTCGGCCAAGGCCCCGGAATCGGCGTCGAACGCTTGGCCCAGCCGCCCCAGACTCAGGGAAATCAACCGATCCAGATCCACCTCCTCTTTCCCCTCCCCGTCCGGGAGATTCGCCGAGAGAATCCCGCGCTGCTCGGCGCGGTTGAGGGAGCGAAACCGGAGCCGACGGCACCGGGAAATAACCGTGGGCGGAAGGGCGTGCAAATTGGGGGTAACAATAATCAGGACGGTGTCCGGGGAGGGCTCCTCAAGCGTTTTCAAAAGGGAGTTGAACGCTTGAATCGTCACCGTTTGGGCATTATCCAGGATAAATACGAGGCGGCGCCCTTCCTGGGGGCGCTGGTGGGCCCTCTCGAGCACCTGCTCGCGAATCGGACCGACCCCGATCGTTTTTCTGTCCTGCCCCGTACTTTTGTCTTTTTCGGGCCGGACGGTAATCACATCGGGGTGAACCCCCCGCTCGACCTTCCCGCAGGCCGGGCAGACCCCGCAGGGAGGCGTCTCTGTCTCGCTCTTGCTCTCGCACTCGAGCGCTTGTGCGAACAGGCCCGCCGCCGTGGCCTTGCCGACCCCCTCGGGGCCATAAAATATATAGGCGCCCCCCACGCGGTCCGAGGAGATATCGCGCCGGAGCGATTCTACGGCTGCGTCCTGGCCTTGAATGATTCCCCAGTCCATCCGAATTCTTTCGTCACTGCTTCGAGAATGCGCGCGTGAACCTCCTCGACGGTTCCGGCCGAAATTAGCCGGAAGCGCCCGGGTTCGTTGCGGGAAATTTCCGAAAATCCCCGCCAGACGCGCTCATGGAATTCCATCCCCTCGCCCTCAAGCCGATCACCACTCACCCCTCCCCGCGCCCGGCGAAGACCCTCGCTGGGCGAGATATCCAACAGGATCGTCAGATCGGGAACCAACCCCCCCGTCGCCCGCGCGTTGAGTTCCTCCACAAGTTCGGCCGGGAGGCCGCGCCCGTATGCCTGATAGGCCGTCGTCGAATCAAAGAACCGGTCGCAGAGGACATGCTCCCCCGCCGCGAGCGCCGGGCGAATCACCTCCTGGATATGCTGCGCGCGGTCCGCCTCGTAGAGAAAAAGCTCGGCCAGGGGCGAGACTTCCCCGCCCTGCGGGGCGAGGAGGATTTCCCGGATTCCGGCCCCGAGCGCTGTGCCGCCCGGCTCCCTGGTCGTGCGCACCGGAAGCCCCCCGCGCTTCATCCACTCACCGAGAAGGCCAAGCTGGGTGGATTTCCCCGCGCCCTCCGGACCCTCGAACGTGATGAACCTTCCCTGCAAGATTCTCTCTCCAAACGGCGGATGAAAACATCCGCAAAAACGCTGTCTGCTCAGGCGGAGAGCCTACCACATCGCCTGCGGGAAGCCCTCAAACGAGAGGCTCTAGAGACGGGAGACTCTGGAAATCCGCAACTCCGCGCCGGAACCGATGCCGCCTTCAGCTTTTGAGCTGCTCGGCCTGATCGAGTTTCCGGTAGATGGTCCGGGTGGCGATTCCGAGCCGGCGGGCAGCGGCGCTTTTGTCTCCGCCGGTGCTTCTCAGGGTTTCGAGGATAACCCGGTGCTCGACCTCGGCCAGGGACATTCCCACCGGAATGCTGATGACGGTCGAGCCCGTCTCGACGGGGAGTTCATCGTCCTCGGGGCTCTCCCCCGCCATGCTCTCAGGCAGATCGGCAAGGGTCAGCACCTCGCCCCGCCCCAGGACAACGGCGCGCTCCACAGCGTTCTCAAGCTCCCGGATATTTCCCGGCCAATCGTAGTTGGACATCGCCTCGACCGCCGCGCGCGAGAAAACGTTGACGGGCTGATTGTTCTTGGCCGAAAACCGCCCGAGAAAATACTCGATGAGAAGCGGGATATCGCTCCGTCGCTCGCGGAGAGGCACCAGGTTGATGCCGATGACGTTGAGGCGGTAGTAGAGGTCCTCCCGGAAGCGCCGCTCGGCGATGGCCTCGGCAAGGTCCTGGTTCGACGCCGCGACGATGCGCACATCCACCTTGAGGGTCTCGTTTCCGCCCAACCGCTCGAACTCGCCCTCCTGGAGGACACGGAGGATTTTCGCCTGAAGGGGCATCGGCATGTCGCCGATCTCATCGAGGAAAAGCATCCCCCCGTCCGCCAGGAAGAACCGCCCCTCCTTCCGGGAGAACGCGCCGGTGAAGGCCCCGCGCTCGTAGCCGAAAAGCTCGCTCTCAAGCAGGGCATCGGGCAGGGCGGCGCAATTCACCTTGATCAATGCCTTGTCCGCCCGATCACTCGCCCGGTGAATGGCGTTGGCGACGACCTCCTTGCCAGTTCCGCTCTCCCCGAGGATCAACACGTTGGCCAAGGTCGGGGCCACCTGGCGAATCAGCTCCTTGACCTCGCGGACGGCGGCGCTATTCCCGATGAACCCGGAGGCGTCGCTCAGGCTCCGGAGCTGGGCGCGCAGGTCGGCATTCTCCCGGGTGAGGTCCTGTTTTTCACGCGCCTTCGATATGGCCTTGAGGACAACGACGCGCTCGAGCGGCTTGGTGATGAAATCATATGCGCCCTCGCGCATGGCCTCGACGGCGGTCTCGACCGTGCCGTGTCCCGATATGAGAATCACCTCGGTCTCGGGGCTCAAGCGCTTCACCTCTTTTAGCAGGGAGATTCCGTCCCTGCCGGGCATCCTCAGATCGGTGATCACCAGATGCGCGGGTTCGCGGCCGAAAATTTCGAGCGCCGTCTCGGTATCGTGGGCCATCGAGACCTGGTAGCCCTCCTTGGCGATCATCTTTTGAAGGACCTCGCGGCTGCCGCGCTTGTCGTCAACGACCATAATGTGGATGTCGCTGTTGGGTCTCATGCTTTCGCCTCCACAGGGGGGGCCTCCGGCAGGGAAATATGGAAGGTGGTTCCCATCTTCTCCTGGCTTGAAAAACGAATGGTTCCGCGGTGCTCGCTTAAAATTTGCTGCGTCAGTACGAGCCCCAGCCCGGTTCCGTTCGCTTTTGTCGTGAAAAACGGGGTGAACATAGACTCCTGGTCCTTGACCGAAATCCCGATGCCCTGATCCTCGATGTCGATGCTGACGGCGCCCCCGGGGCCGGCGAAGGTGCGGACGAGCAGCCGCCCGCCCTCGGGCATGGCGTCGAAGGCGTTGAGGATGAGATTTTGAAACGCCAAGCGGATCTGCGTCTCGTCGAATTCGACCTCGGGGATATCGGCCGAAAACGACCGCTCGACCCGTATCCCCCGGCTCGCGCCCTCCTCGGCGTGAAAATTCAACAGGTCATCGAGCAGCTCGTTGATGTCGCCCACCCGGCGGCCCGAGCGCGGCATCCGCACGAACTTGAGATAATCATCGGT
>JAPYQX010000511.1 GCA_029937135.1 Nitrospinota bacterium | reverse complement strand
GTATTTCAGGAGGCCATAGACCGGGCCGAGCCGGGCGTTTTCATCAGCCGGTTGTCGCCGCTTTCCTGAATGTCCGCGAATTGAAATTGTAAACGAATCCCAGTCCAGCATGAATGTCGTTGCCGGAATCATCCGGAATGAGGGGCGTATCTTGATCTGCCGCCGGCCGGAGGGGTCTCACCTTCCGGGAAAATGGGAATTTCCGGGCGGCAAGGTCGAGGAGGGTGAATCCCCCGAGGGCGCCCTTGTCCGTGAAATTCGGGAAGAACTCGATATCGAGATCAAGGTGGGGCGGCTGAAATGGTCGGTCAGCCATTCCTATCCGGAGCGGAGCGTGAACCTCCGCTTCTACGAGTGTTCGTGGTCCCGGGGCGAGCCGAAAAATAGAGGCGTCGCGGCCCATGAATGGGCCCTCCCCGGTGATTTGGAAAGATTTGATTTCCTCCCTGCCGACGCCCCGTTAATCGAAATGCTCAAAGAGGGCGTCCCGGCGGAGCCAGGAGAAGTTCAGCCGGGCGCTTCTTCCGGGGATATCGAAAAAGCCTACCGCGAGTGCGCGCGCATGGTCGCGGCCCACTACGAGAATTTTCCCGTCGCCTCCCGGATGCTTCCCGCGAGGGTGCGGCGGCATGTGGCAGCGGTTTATGCCTTCGCGCGGTGCGCCGATGATTTCGCCGATCTTACTGCCTCGGATTCGGACCCCGGTTCGAGATTGGCCCCCGGCCCGGGTTCGGATGAGGAGCGCCTGGCCCGCCTGGACGACTGGGAGCGCCGGCTCGAAGCCGCGGGCGAGGGGCGGGGAGAAGGAAGCGTTTTCATCGCCCTGGGCGATACGATTCGCGCCTGTAGTCTACCCCTTCAGTCTTTCCGCGATCTGATCGCCGCCTTCAGACAGGACGTGACTGTGCGCCGCTACCCGGAATACGCCGATCTACTCGGCTATTGCCGGCTGTCGGCCAACCCCGTGGGCCGCATCATCCTGATGCTCCACGGTGTCAGGGGCGAGGATGCGCTCAGGGCCTCCGACGCCATTTGCACAGCCCTCCAGATCGCCAACCATCTACAGGACGTGAAAGAGGATTTTCTTCGCGGCAGGATCTATCTCCCCCAATCGGAGTTAATTGCGTTCGGAGTCGCGGAGAGTGAACTCGCGGGCGAGAGCGGGGGAGCCCAGTTCCGGGCGCTGATGGCATTTCAGATCAACCGGACGCGCGTGTTGTTCGCCGAGGGGCTTCCTTTGCTCGAATCGGTGAAGGGCTCCCTGGGGCGGGAGCTCAGGACGATATTCCG
>JAPYQX010000181.1 GCA_029937135.1 Nitrospinota bacterium | reverse complement strand
AATTCGGTTGTTGTTCACATAAATCCCACCCCCGGCGAGGTCTTTCCGGGCCATTGAACGGGACTTGGATAATCCAGATTCTACAAGCACATCCACCAGGGGAAGCGGGGGAGCACTGTTGCTAGCGGTCCGGGGCATCTCGGCGGCGGCTGCCAGCAGGTCGCGCTCCTCGATTCCCTCAAGAGCGCCGCCAAACAGAATCCGGGAGGCTCGGATGTTGCTCTCGGTGATGTCGGTGCCGTGGACGAGGTTGGTGAGTTCAAGGGCGAGCCTTGCCTGGCCCTCCCTGCGCTCAGGGTGTTCGTTCTGAGCAGTTTCTATTGTGCCGATCTCATCGAGCGGCAAGAAAGTGAAGTAGCGAAGGAAGCGGCCCACGTCGGCGTCCGCCGTCTGAATCCAGTACTGGTAGAAGCGGTAGGGGCTTGTCCGCTTCGGGTCGAGCCAGATGTTTCCCGCCTCGGTCTTGCCGAACTTCCGGCCGTCCGATGTGGTAATGAGGGGAAAGGTGATGCCATGGGCGGGTTTCCCGAGCGAGCGGCGGATAAGCTCGATGCCGCTCGTGATGTTGCCCCACTGATCGGAGCCGCCAATCTGGAGGTTGCAGCCCTCGGTCTCGAAGAGGTGGAGAAAGTCATAGGCCTGGAGGATCATGTAGCTGAACTCGGTGTAGGAGATACCGGCGTCGGCGACGCGCGTCTTGACCGACTCCTTGGCCATCATGTAGCCGACCGAAAAATGCTTCCCGGCGCCCCGGAGAAAATCGAGAAGGTTCATCCCGCCGAACCAGTCAGCGTTGTTCACCATCTTGGCCGCCGTGGGCCCCGGGCCGAAATCGAGAAACCCCTCGAGCTGGGCGCGGATTCCCGCATTGTTCGCGGCGAGGGTGGCGTTGTCGAGGAGGTTACGCTCCTCGCTCTTGCCCGAGGGGTCGCCAATCATCCCCGTCGCCCCGCCCACGAGGGCCAGGGGCCGGTGCCCGGCGCGCTGAAAGCGCATGAGCCCGGTGATGGGCATGAGGCTGCCGATGTGGAGGCTGTCGGCGGTGGGGTCGAAGCCGCAGTAAAGCGACATCCCCCCGCTTTCGAGAGCGGCTGACATCTCGGGTGAGTCGGTGAAATCGTGTATCAGCCCGCGCGCTTTCAAGTCATCGAACAGGTTCATCGGCTCTCCAAACGGGTGAAATCGCCCCCAATATATAGCAGGGTAGGCGTGTGCGCCCAAACAGGTACGCCTTATTAGGCGTATCATCTTACGGGGAGCTTATTCGCGCGATATTTGGAATAATAGGTCTCCCCCTCTGTGGGGAGATTAAAATTTCCACGGAATGTTCCGTGCCGCCCGGCCAATATCGCCCAGGAGAAACGATGACCTGGTTTTCAGGCTCCACGAATCACGAGCAAATCTTCCTCGAGGGGCCGAGCTCCCGGAAGTCAGAGCTTGGTTTCGTCTTCCGGATGGCGCGGGATTTCATCAGGGGGTTCCGGGTCTTTCATTTCGTGGGGCCCTGCGTCACGATATTCGGGTCGGCGCGTATCGGGGAGGGGCATCCCTACTACGAGCTCGGCCGCGAGGTGGGCGCCTCGATATCGAAACTCGGGTTCACGGTGATGACCGGGGGCGGTCCGGGGTTGATGGAGGCGGCCAACCGCGGGGCGAGGGAGGCCGGGGGAAGATCGGTGGGTTGCAACATCTCGCTGCCCATGGAGCAGGAGCCCAACCCCTATCTCGACAGATGGGTTGATATCCATTATTTCTTCATTCGAAAGGTGTTTCTGTTCAAGTACTCCTACGGCTTCGTCGGTCTGCCCGGCGGGGTGGGGACGATGGACGAGGTGTTCGAGGCGGTCACCCTGATTCAGACCGGGAAGATCGCGCACTTTCCCATCGTTCTGATGGGGGCGGAGTACTGGAAACCTCTGATATATTTTCTGGAGCGGATGGCCGAGGAGGGAATGATCGCCGAGGCGGACCTCAAGCTCTTTCTCGTGACCGATTCGGTGGATGAAGCCGTCGCGCATGTCGATAAATACGCGGCCGAGAAATTTCGCCTCAAACGTCGCAATCCGCCCAAGCCGAGCCGCTGGCTGGGCGAGGGTTGAGGCGATTCAATCAAGGGAGTTTGAACGTGCACGAAGACCCGGGAACCGCCGTACAAAGCGTCGAGATCGACGGCGTATCGCTCCATCTGAGCCGCCCGGCCGAGGCCGCCAGAGAGTGGATTGGCCAGCGCGAGGCGCTCGATCAACTCCAGGCCTGCTGGCTGATCGTGGCGGAGGAGGACCTCGCCCTTTCGCCCCGGATTACGGGGCCGCCCGGCATCGGCAAGACCACGCTCGCCTCGGCCGCCGCCCGCGAGCGGGGACAGGAACTTTTTATATTTCAGGCGACGGCAGACACGCGACCCGAGGACCTGCTGGTAACGCCGGTGCTGGCCGAGTCGGGCCGGATCGCCTACCATGCCTCCCCGCTGGTGACGGCCATGATCCGGGGCGGCATCTGCGTCATCGACGAGGGCAACCGCATGAGCGAGAAAAGCTGGGCCTCGCTCGCGCCGCTCCTCGACCACCGCCGCTATGTCGAGTCCATCGTCGCGGGGATGACGATTCCGGCCCACGCCGGGTTTCGCTGCTGCGTGACGATGAACGACGACGCCTCGACCTACGAGGTGCCCGACTATATCCTCTCGCGTCTCCAACCGACGTTGCCGATAGAGTTCCCGAACCGCGACGACGAAATGGCCATTCTGACCTACCACCTCCCCTTCGCGGGCGAGAAGATGCTTGCCATGACGGTGGAGTTTCTCCAGGAGGCCCACGGCCTCGACCTCGACTACTCCCCGCGCGATGGCATCCACATCCTCCAGTACGCCCTGAAGCGGCTTGCGCAGGACTCCACCCACCCCCTCGGCCGGGACGAGGCCTGGCGCGAGTCTCTTGAAAAAGTTCTAGGCGAGGAGGCCCTCGACCTGAACAGCCTCGCCCGGAGGCGGCGCCAGGCGCTGGGCGATGAGCCGCCCCCGATGAATTTCGGAGACATTTTTTTCGGAGACGACAGCCCCCTTCACCCCGATAAAGGCGATAACTAAACCGTGGTCGGAGTAGATTTCCTTTCGATCTCGCCGAGGATCTCCGTCCTCCCGGTGATCCACGGCTCCGGGGATTTCGCCGTCGAGGTGCGGGACCGCCTCCTGCGCCTCGAGCCGGACTGTCTTGCCCTCCCGCTTCCCCCCTCTTTCCGGGAGACGGTCGAGGAGGGCGTTCTCGATCTGCCCGCCATTTCGATTGCCGTCGCCGAGGAGCCCGAGATATATGGCTCGGGCGGCGAGCCCGATGCTTCCGGAGCGCCCGGGTCGTTCGAACCGTTTGCCGAGGATGACGCCGCCGAGGAGGATGACGGCGGCGAATACGGCGAGCCTCCCTGGGAGGCCGCGGAGGACGATGGCCCGGCCTATAATTTCGTTCCCGTCGATCCCTGCCAGCCCGTCATCGCCGCTCTGAGGACGGCGATGGAGGAGCGCATCCCTCGCGCCTTCGTGGACATCGAGGTCGAATCATTTCATCCCGAGTCCCGAATCCTCCCCGACCCCTATGCGCTGAAAAAAGTCTCGCTCGAAGCCTTCGCCGCCGCCCTACTCACCTCGGCCCCCCGGCCCGCGCCGGGCAGCCAGCGCGAGGCCCGCGTCCGGGGGATGGCGGCCCGCCTCCGGGGGCTCGAGGAGGAGGGCTACGAGAAGATCGCCTTCGTCTGCGCGGCGGTTGATTGGCCCTGGGTGCGCCAGTGCTATATCGAGAGCGTGTCCAGTTCCGATCAGGCTGGTGGCTCCGATTCGGCTGATGGCTCTGTTCCGCCTGGCGGAGCCGATTTTGACGCTATGGCCAATTTCGATGCCGGGGCCGATGAAGAAATTTCCCCTGCCGCTCCCCGCCTTTATCCCGTCGAGGCCTCGACGCTCACCTTCGTTCTGGGCGAGCTTCCCTTTATCACCGCCCTCTACGAGCGGCGCCGCGAGGAGCTTCGCGGCGACCGCAACCTCTCCATCGACGGGGTGAAGGAGCTGCTCCTCGAGGTCCGCGCCGAGTGGCTCCGCGAGTACGAGCCCGCCCTCAACTGGGTCACTCCACAAAGGCTTCAGATTTTCCTCCAGTACGTCCGCAACCTCACCCTCCAGGCGCGCCGCCTCACTCCAGACTTGTTCACCCTTGTCCTCGCCGCCAAGCAGATCGCCGGCGATGCCTTCGCGCTCACCCTCGCCGAAACGGCCCGGAAGTATCCCTATCAGCAGGATGATGACGGCATCGATAAAGTGCGTGCCGGAATCGGCGAGGCCGAATTCCCCGACGGCGGCGTTGGAGAAATCAAGAACCGCCTCGGCGGCACCGAGATTGTCTGGCGGCCCATCTCCCTCAAGCCCCGGGGCCCCCGGATCAGAAAACAACAGTGGCGGCAGCGGTGGAACCCGTTCAGCCAGTGCTCCTGGCCGCCCGAGGACAACAGGATCGAGAGCTTTCACACCCATGTGCGCGATCAGGCCAAGGCCCTCCTTGGCCAGGACCTCGCCCGAAGCGAGAAATTTACCACCTCGATCATGGACGGCCTCGACATTAGGGAGACCCTGCGCAACTGGCACACCGGCGATCTCTACGTCAAGGAAATCCCTCCCGCGCGGGGGAATCTGGAGGTCGTCGTCTTCCTCTTCGACACCCCAGCCGACCCGGACAAGTACGGCTGGCGGACGATGTGGTTCGCCGAGCACGATGAAGAGTCCACCCTCTGCATGTACGCCACCCCTTTCGAGGAAAATGTCATCGGCCCCGGCGTCGCGCAGTCCACCTACGGCGGAGCTTTCTTTCTCTTTCCTCCGCGCTACATCGACGATATTTGGCGCGACCCGCGCTTCGATTACGCGAGGACGCTCGAGGAGCGTCTCATCGCCGGCGCCTGTTTTCACTCGCGCGAGCGCGTCGTCGCCCTCGTCAGCCCCGGCCCCCCCTCGGCGCGCTGGCGGCGGATAGCCCGGCTCAACCGCAAGCACCTGGTCCACATTCCCCTCGGGCGCTTCTCGCGCGAGACCATCGAGCGCATCCGGCGCTTTCATGTCCTGAACGGACGTGAGGTCCGGTCGTATGCCTCAAGGTTTATTCAAGACGTGTGAGAAACTACCGAAATATTTCTATTTTCCATCCCATCATCGAAAGGATATTTTTGTGAACTATGAAAAGGAACTCAAAACGACAATCGAGGCAATTGGGCGTGAGTACCCCCGCCTCGCCGGGTGGTTCCGGGGATTTTCGGAAGAAGATTGGGCGGCGCCCACCTTCTGCCCGGAGTGGACAGCCGCCCAGGTGACCGGCCACATCACCTTCGGCGGGGAGTTTTTTGCGTCGAGCGTGCGGGGCGGCCTCAAGGGCGACCTGGGCTTTCCCTTCGGGGCGACCAGTCGCGAGGAGTTCATGGAAATTCGACTCGGAAAGGCCAAGGAGATTGGCGCCCTCGCCGGCCCTGAGCTGGCGGACCGCTTCGAGGCGAGCACCCGCGACGTGACCGAACTATTCGCCTCCCTCGACCCGAAGGACTACGAAATGAAGGCCTGGCACCGCCGGACGAATTTCCCCATCCGCCGGTTTATTTTTTCGCGGCTGAACGAGTATCTCCTCCACGAGTGGGACATCCGGAACGACCCGGAGGCTCGGTTGGAGGGCCCCTCGATTCCGGTGGCCGCCGCGAACCTGCGCCAGCACTGTCAGCTTTTCTACGAGCTTTCGCCGGTGGAGGGTTTCTTGGGTGTTTTTGCCTTCAAGCTGACGGACACCGGCCATCGCTGGGCGATGCGGGTTGAGGGCGATAAGGCCGTGGACCTCGGAGTGGGTGACCATCCAACAGACGCCGCCTTCGCCGCCACCTCGGGAGACATGCTCCTTCTCATCACCGGGCGGCTTCCCGTCGAAAAATCGCTCGCCGGGGGCCGCTTCAAAATCGAGGGCGACGAAGAATTGGCGCGGAAGCTCATGCCCTCGCTCTTTTTTCCATTGTAAAATGTTGCCGGTAAAACTTGTGAAACCGATAGTGCTTGAAAATGTCTCCGCCCTGAAAGACCGCTTCAACGCGGACCGGGGACGCCCGCGCCTGATCGTCATCTTCTCGCCAACCTGAGGCCTCTGC
>JAPYQX010000510.1 GCA_029937135.1 Nitrospinota bacterium | reverse complement strand
CCCTCCCGGCGGATGGGCCCGGTGACCCGGCCGGCCTGGATGATCCTCCGGCCGTTTCGCGCCAGTTTCGGAACGGTCCGTTTGTAGTCGATGCCGCTTAACTGCATGGTAATGTGGGCGAGGTAGGATTTCCGCCGCTGCTCGCCGTCGGTGATGATGTCGATGCCGGCGCGTTCCTGATCGTGAATGGCGAGGCGGCAGGCGTCGTCCTGGGCCAGGGTCAGGACCTCCGGGGCCGGCAGCCAGTCGGCTCCCTTGCCGTGGTGATCCGCCGCGGGATCGTTCATGGCTTTTCGCTCGAGGAGCCAGTGGGGTTTGGGCATGCTGCCGATAACGGTGGTGGTGAAGGCCTTGGTCACGAAAGGGACTCCTATTATTACATCATCATACCCTCCTCCAGTATCTCAATTAAACATCACTTTGAGCGGGATCGCAAGGAAGGCGGGGTTTTTGGGCGGCGCAAGAAATCTGACTTGTTTTTAAAAAGGAAAGGGAAATTTCGGTGAAACTCAAGGCCGCCGTTCTGGACATGGCGGGAACCACCATCGCGGATGAAATCCGGGGAACCCCGTTTGTATTCGCCGCCTACGCCGCGGCCTTTCGCCGGGAGGGAATCACGCTGCCTCCCGGGGAGATGAACGAGTACCGGGGGCTCGATAAGCGCGAGGTCATCGGCGCCGTGCTGACCAGCCGTGCTCGGCTTTCGGGCGAGGCGCTGGAGCGCGCCACGGATCAGCTTCTTGAAACATTCCGCGAGGCCTGCCTCGAATTGATAGACGAGGTGCAGGCGGCGGAAGGGGCGAGGGAGGCAATCGGCTGGCTCAAGGCGCAGGGAATCGCGGTGGCGCTGGCGAGCGGTCTTCCCCAGGAGGTCGCGGGCGCGATGGCGCTCGCAGCGGGCCTTACGGAGGGCGGGCTGGCCGATTATGTCACGACCGCGGAGCGGGCCGGGGGAGGGAGGCCCGGCCCCGAGATGATCAACGATGCGCTCATTCGTTTCGGGCTGCTCGGCGAGGGGGCGGACCGGAGCCGTCCGTCGGCGGGCTTTGACTACGGACAGGTTTTAAAGGTGGGCGATACGCCGGCGGATGTGCGCGAGGGGCTGGCGGCGGGCGCGGTGACGGTCGCGGTCTCGAGCGGGACCCACACCGCCGGGCGGTTGCGCGAGGAGGGCGCGAGTCAGGTGTTTGCCTCCATCGGTGAGATTCCCTCCTATCTGGAGGGTATTTTGGAGCGCTAAGCGCTAGAGGCTTTTTTTCGGGGCGGGATAAAACCCGGCCGATGGAAAAACCT
>JAPYQX010000509.1 GCA_029937135.1 Nitrospinota bacterium | reverse complement strand
AAAATGCACCATAGCGCGCCAAACACGAATAAAATATTAACGAGCAGATAATATATTTTTTGGAAAGCGAGATTCACGACACCATAGGGCCACTGCGTAAATATTCTCCAAACACCCGAGTAACCCACCTTCTCGAACTCGTTTCTCAATCGAATTTGTTCGGGAAAATACGGAATTACATAGGAGAAAAATCGGCTTCGCACCCAGGCGCGAACCGAGCCCTTTACCAATTTCGCCGGGTCGGACTTTATCGACTCCATGGCGAGGCGGTAAACCTCCCAGTTCCGGTCGCGATTGTTCAGCTTTAAAATTTCGGGATGATCCTTATAGACTTTTGTCCAATCTCCGTCGTTCAACGTTCCGTAGAGCGTATAGGAATAATTCGAGAACGCGGGCTCCGATTTCGGCACAAGCATTTTAACGAGAACGAAATTACACGCGAAACCAAATGCCACCACCGCGACTCCCGCCGAAAACACTTTAAAGCGAGTCAGCGACGGCATTTGGTCGAAATGATACATCCCCCACATCACCAGCGCCGGCAAGACGAAAAAAGCGCCTGCGCGTGCACTCAACGCGAGGGTGAGGCAAAAAAGCCCGGAGAGAAATACAGGCAAACGATTTTCACGAACGGAATTCCAAATCATCACAAAACCGATAGCCCCCATCGGGAATCCCAGATTCTCCGTCAGGGTAGAGCCGGCAAAGCGCCTGTAGAATTGAAATAAAAGGATAAATACGAGCATGCCGGCAAGCCATCCATGGCTGCGGCGCACCTCGCGGGCCGCGAAAAAACAGCTCACCGCACCAACAAAAACCATAACGCCCAGCGAAATCTGAAGATTCCCGGAAACCAATCCTAAAATTGAAGCCAAATAACCCGGAAATAGGGGCCTGCCGTTGGTTGATCCAAACCGCTCCCCGTGAATCAACTGGACCGCCGACTGGTAGTATTGGTTCGCATCGCCAAACGGCAACAGACCGCCAATATTGTTGAGTTCGCTCACTCCGCCCCGCCAAAAACCCGAAAGAATGACGGCGAACAAAGATAAACTGAGGCCGAGAATTAAAACCTCCGACACCCGGCCGGGCAACTTCCGCGAAATGTAAAAACCCACAAACGAGAATACGAATACCGGCAAAAATTGATAGCGGACGGCCAGGCCAAAATCCTCAGGGAGATTCAGCATCAAAATCGTCGGATACAGCGAAAGCGCAACCAAGACTCCGAGGGAAAATCCTCCGCGGGTTTCGAATATTTCTTTCATGCCGTCTTCACTCTCCAGCCCCTAT
>JAPYQX010000180.1 GCA_029937135.1 Nitrospinota bacterium | reverse complement strand
GGCCAGGATGTGGGCGAAAACAACGAATAGATTCTCCATGGCGCGCGAGGTTAGGTGAGCTCGCGCCCAAGAGCAAGCGAGGAAATGATTGATTTCAGGTAGGATTATTAATTCGCCATGCACAGGGCGAAAGCGACGAATAGATTTTCCATGGCGGAGGAGGTTAGGAAGAATTATCATTTGGTGCAAGGCGAAGAAAGCTTGATTTTCAGTTAGAATTAATAATTCGCCATGCACAGGGTGCTACGGTTTTCATCGGACCATCTTGATTTTTCCATATACCCGATTGAGTGCATTTTGAGGCGAAAGGGGGTTTGAAAATGCAGGCTAATTTGTTCCGTGTGTCGATGAATTCTCCCGATGATATCTCTGGAGTGGTCGCTCTAATCGAGGGCGGAAAATGCCGGCCAGAAGATATCATCTGCGTTATGGGAAAAACGGAAGGAAACGGTTGCGTAAATGATTTTTCCCGGGGATTCAGCAACTTTGTTCTGGCCGATTATTTTTCGAGGGCGATGGGAGTAACGCGTGAAAAGGTCGAAGAGCAAATCGCCCTGATCATGTCCGGCGGAACCGAAGGGGTGATGACTCCCCATTTTTCCGTGTTTGCGATATCCGAAAGCGGGCAAGGAAACGGAGGCTCCAAGCACCTGGCCATCGCCTCGGGCCACACGAGGGACTTTCTTCCCGAAGAACTGGGCAGGATGCCCCAGGTTCATGTGACGGCCGATCTCGTCCGGCAATTGATGAAGGAGGCGCAAATCGAAAGCGTGGATGATCTGCATTTCGTCCAGGTGAAATGTCCGCTGCTCACTGGAGATCGCATCGCAGACGCTATCAAGCGCGAAAAATCGGTTTGTATCGAGGACACCTATAAATCCATGGGATATTCGCGTGGCGCCTCGGCGCTGGGAGTGGCTCTCGCGGCTGGTGAGGTGGAAGAGAGCCAGTTGAGCGACGATGTCATTTGCCATGACTGGTCGCTCCAGTCGGGTGTCGCCTCCACCTCTGCCGGGATCGAACTGATGTGCAACGAGGTCATGATAATCGGAAACAGCGCGGCCTGGGGCGGGGATCTGGTCGTTGGTCATAGCGTCATGAAGGATGCAATCGATCGGGACGCGGTTCGCGATGCCATCGCAAGCGCCGGGATTCAATTCGATTGGGCGCTGTCTCCCGGCCAGCGCGATAAAATTGTCAACGTCTTCGCGAAATGCGAGGCCTCCCCCGACGGCATGGTCCGCGGCCGCCGTCACACAATGCTGGACGATTCGGACATCAACAATACGCGGCACGCCCGGTCGGTAGTGAATGCTGTGGTCTCCTCCGTAGTGGGCGATCCGATGGTGTATGTGTCCGGTGGCGCGGAGCATCAAGGCCCCCCCGGAGGCGGGCCCATCGCGGCCGTCGTTCGGACCGGGTAATGGAAGAGGCGGTTGAATCGAAGGAGCCCGGCGGGGGTTTACCCGGCCGACGTGTTCCGCCGGGCTTGGACGAATAGAACGGTCAAAACGATGATGGCCTGAAAGACGAATACCGCCGCGCCGGGGAGCCCGATGCTGCGCTGGAGAGAATCGGAACCCGACAGCAAGACCGCGAACACGGCGGCCGCCACCGTGACCCCCAGCGGGTTGTTGCGGCCGATGACCGCGATGAGGATGGCCATCGCCCCGTAGTTGGGCGCGCCTTCGGAGCCGGTGAGTCCGAGAAGGAGGCTCTGATGGAATCCCGAGACCTCGATGGCGCCGGCGAGGCCCGCCAGGGCGCCGCAGGTCGGCATGATGATCAGGGTCACCCGGTTGACGTTGATTCCACCGAAGCGGGCGGCCTTCGGGTTGTCTCCCACCGCGCGTATCTCGTATCCGATGATGGTCCGGGTCATGAGAAAATACATGCCGGCTGCGGCCGCCAGCGCGATGATGAATCCGAAATGGGCGCCGGACTTCGGCATGACCTGGGGCAATACGGAGGCATCCGGAATCGGAAGCGTGATGGCCTCCCCCGCCATGGGGTCGTTCCAGGGGCCGTTGGCCAGGTAATCCACCAGATATAGAGCGACGAAGTTCAGCATCACCGTCACGAATATTTCGCTTACCTGGAATCGAACACGAAGAATTCCCGGGATGAAACCCCAGAACAACCCGGCCAAGATGCCTCCCAGCATTCCGAGCGGAACGAAAATCGGCCAGGGAAGATTCAGACCTTGCAGGGCGAATGCCGTTCCGGTCATCCCGATGGCGCCGGCGTAAATCTGGCCGTCCACGCCGATGTTGAAATGGCCACCGCGCATACCGAAGGCGACCGCGAGCGAACCGAGAAGAAGGGGGCAGAACTTGTTTAGGGTTTGCGCGAATCCGCCCCATGTGCCGAGCGAGGAGCGGAGAACGGTTCCGAACGCAACAAGTACGTCTCCGCCGAAAGCGACGATAAAGATGGCGCCGCATATCAGGGACAATGCGGCCGCCAAGGAATAGGTGATTGCAAATTCGAGAGCCGCTTTTTTTCTTTCGCCGAGCCTTATTGCGCCTGGACCTGCCATTTTATGAACCCGTCTCCGATTTCTGGCCGGCCATGAGAACGCCGATTTGGTAGATGTCATATTCCGGACCGTCGAAGGAGCCGAAAATCTCCCCCGAATGGATCACGATTATCTGGTCGCACATCGAACAAAGCTCATCCAGATCTTCCGATATCAATAATACCCCGGCCCCGTGAGAGCGAAGTTCCCGCAGGCGGCCATGAACGAACGATGCGGCCATGACGTCAAGGCCGCGGGTGGGGTTATTGGCGATCATCAGAATTTTCCCGGTTTTGTGCGAAAGCATCATCGAGCGGGCCACGATCATCTTCTGAATGTTTCCGCCCGATAGATGCGCGGCGGGGACATGCTCGTTTTTTGCCAAAATATTAAATTCCCGAATGGCGTTTCTGCCCAGCTCGTTGGCGGTGTCTTGCTCGAAAATTCCGCGACGCTTGAAAATGTGTGGATGCAGCCCGAGGACGAAATTCTCCGAAAGGCTGAGGCTAGGAAGGATTCCCTCCTCGATTCTATCCTGGGGAAGGAGGCTTATCCCCCGGGCGATGCGGGCGGACATCGAAAGCTTCGACACCCCGGTTCCGTTGAGGTGGATATCCCCCTTCTCGATTTCGATGAGTCCGGCCAGCGCCTCGGCCAGTTCTTTTTGGCCGTTTCCGGACACGCCTGCCAGGCCGACGATGAGCCCCCGGGGAATATCGAAGGTAATGTTCTTGAGGGGGACTCCCCATTCCGCCGAGGTGTACATGCCCCGGACCGAAAGAGTGGGAGATCCCTCCAGGGCCGCAGAAGGCCCCGTCGGGCGTTTGTTTTCCGGAGGCGCCCCACGCTCGCCCATCATCATCTGGACCAGCTTTTCGCGGCTGGCGGCCTCGCGGGAGATAGTATCGATTTTCAGGCCACCCCGAAAAACGGTGATTCGATCGCAATTGTCCAAGACTTCCTTGATTTTGTGTGTGATGAAAATGACCGTCAGGCCCCCCTTGGCGAAGGACTTGAGGGTGGAAAACAGGCCGTCTACTTCAAGGGGAGTCAACATGGTCGTCGGCTCATCCAGAATGAGGGTGTCCGCACCATGATAAAGGGCCTTGAGGATTTCGACCTTCTGTTGAATACCGGCCGGAAGAGATTTGATCGGTTCGGAGAGCGGAATGGACAGGCCGTAACTCGCCGCAAGCTTCTCCGCGGAACTCCGGTGAGCGTCCAGATCGAGTTTCCAGCGGGAGCCTTCCCGTCCGAGCAAAATGTTTTCAAGCGCGGTGAAGTTTGAGATGAGTTCGACATGTTGATGAACCATGCCGATGCCCGCCTTGATCGCATCCCGGGGAGAATGGATTGACACCTCCCGTCGATCGATTGAAATTTGTCCCTCGTCCAAGCGGTAAAGGCCGCTCAGGATGTTCATGAGTGTGGTCTTGCCCGCACCGTTTTCCCCCAGGAGGGCATGGATTTCCCCCTTCCCGGCCTCGAAGTCCACCCCGTCGAGGGCGACGACTTGCCCGAAGGATTTTCTGATTCCATACATTTCGACGCGGGGGACTATTTTATCCGTCATGACTTAAACCATTCGAAGCCTGCCCCCGCCCCCCCTGTTCGGAGGCGCGGGGGCAGGACGGTCATATTGCCTATTTCGCCAACCGGACTTTTCTCATTTCAAGCCGGAGTTTAATCGACCCGACGCGGACTTTTTCGTAGGCCTCTTTGGTTTTCGCGATGGCCTCGGCCGATACGTTGCCCAGAGATTTGAGCTCGAATCCATTTCCGGGACGCATGGGCACGTATCCCGTCCGATTTCCTTTCAGAATTCCTCCCACGGCTTTTGCGAAGGGAGGCCGGAAATCAACAATTAACGTGGCGGCGAAATGCTTGGGCGCCTTGTCGGTTTTGTCGGTATAGAATGTGGTGAGCAGGACCTTGTGCTTCGCCTTTTTAGCGGCTTCGATAACCCCGTATACCCCCAGATTCACCATGTTGATGATGAAATCGACGCCGTTGGCGATCATGGCCTCGGCGGTCTGGCGCGCCTTGACCGGATCGTTTTGGTTTCCGGTAAAGGCGTATACGAGTTCCGCCTTGGGGTTGGTCACTTTCAGGGCATCTGAAATGGTATTGATGGAAGACTTGAAATCCGGAAGCTGGATGCCCGCGATGACTCCCACTTTATTCGTTTTCGTGGCGAGACCGGCGAGCACGCCGAGGGGATAGAAGCCCTGGTAAAAGTGGCGGTGAATGTTCCAGACGTTTTTCGGAACTTTTCCCTTGCCCGAACTCTCCATGATGAAATTGACCTCGGGAAATTTCGGGGCGATCTTTTTCACAATTCGAATGAATTGCCCGCCGTGAAACCCGACGATGGTATAGCCGGAGGCGATGTACTCGCGCGCCACTCTCTCGGCGTCCGCCGGAGAGATCCGCTCGGAGTAGGAAGTTGCGATGTTAAACCTTTTTTTGATGTCCTGGGAGACCTGATAGCCGCGGAAGTTGTAATCCGCGTCCTCGATGGGCCCCGGCAGGATGATCGCGAATTTGTGGACTTTCGCGGCAACCGCCTGCCCGGGGGCTCCGGGTACGGCCAGCCACAAAGCCACGAACGTAGCAACGGCATGGAGCAATCGGCGAGTCCATTTGCTTTTCATTTCACTCCTCCTTGATGGGAAAATCGGAATATCACGGGCATGGATTCAATCCCGGGTTTCACGGTCGTAGGGCCGCGTGAGCGCGCGAGGGCTCTCGGCGCCTTTCGCGACCTGGACCAAAACTATCATTGCGAATATGTAGGGAAGCATTAATAAAAATTGAGGAGGAACGATTTGGGCGAATTGCGGGATGACGCTGATTTTAAACTGAAAGGCGTCGACATAGGCGAAAAGCAGCGCGCCGAAAAACGACCAAAGCGGAACCCAGCGGCCGAATATCACCAGCATCAAGGCGAGCCATCCCCTGCCGTTCACGATATTGTCCGTGAACGCTCCCGAAACCACGAGTGGCAGATATGCGCCCGCAACCCCGAGAAAAAGTCCGCCGGCCGCGCAGGCGCCGTAGCGCATCCGGGAGACGTCTATTCCGACCGTGTCCGCCGCGCGGGGATTTTCTCCGCAGGCCCGGAGCCGAAGGCCCATCGGCGTTTTGAACAAGAAGAAACTGACCGCGGCGACCAGGAAATAGGACAGATAAACAAGTCCGTTTTGCACGAAAAAAATCTCGCCGATGAAAGGGATAACGCTGAGAACCGGGACTTTTAAATCCGTGAGAGTCGGCACCTGGGGAATGGATTTCACAACTCCTATGGCCAGCCGGTAAATGGTGGGCGAGATTCCAAGTCCCAGAACGAAAATTCCCAACCCGATGACAATCTGGTTTGCCCGCAGGGTGATGGAAAAGTAGCCCAGAAGGAGTGTCAGGAGGCTTCCGGATAACGCCGCGAACAGGCAACCGACGACGGGACTGCCCGAATAGTAGGTGAGAAGGAACCCGGTCACCGCACCCAGCGTCACGATGCCCTCGATGCCTACGTTCAAGATCCCCGACCGTTCGATGATCATTTCACCCAAGCACGCGATGATGAGCGGTGCCATCATAAGCAGGGTGAGATGAAAAAGGGATATGTCAAATAAGAGGGACAAGGAAGGGGAC
>JAPYQX010000179.1 GCA_029937135.1 Nitrospinota bacterium | reverse complement strand
GCCTCTTTGAGCTTGAAGTCCCCGAAATGTATGACGGGATCGTCGAGATCAAGTGCTGCGTGCGGGAGCCGAGCGGGCGCTCCAAGGTGGCGGTGGTGAGCAACGACCGCGATATCGACCCGGTTGGCGCTTGCGTGGGCACGCGGGGGAGCCGGGTGCAGGCTATCGTTCAGGAGCTTCGCGGCGAAAAGATTGATATTATTCCCTGGAGCGAAGATATTCAGACCTTTGCCGCTAATGCGTTGAGTCCGGCCAAAATCCAGCACATCACCCTCCACGAGGAGGATGGGCGGATGGAAGTTCTCGTCCCGGACGATCAACTCTCGCTGGCCATCGGCAAGGGGGGGCAGAACGTGCGCCTCGCGGCCAAGCTCCTCGGCTGGAAAATCGATCTCAAGGGAGAGAGCGAATACCGCCGCATGATCGCCGAGAAGGCGTTCGCCTCCGACGGCGGTGAAAAGAAGGGAGAGGTTGAGGCGGCAAACTCGCCGGATTCCGATCTCTTGAAGCTCGATGTCGTGGGTGAGAAAATGGTTCAGCTTTTGAGCGACAATGGTTTTGGAACCATAGACGCGATCACGAAGGCATCGATCGACGATCTTTGCAGTGTGCCCGGAATCGGACCCAAGCGCGCCCAGTTGTTGATTGATGCCGCGGGTGCTTTTGGAGATGGCTCTGGGGACGAGGCTGGATCCGGGGACAAGTCCGAGGCCAAAGTGGTTGCCGAAGAGGAATAACCGCTTCCCGGCGGTGGGACCGTTTCCCGGCTGGCGGGAAGTGCCTGTTTGCGGTTTGGCTGGAATGAGGAAGAGCGGCGGTGCCCGAGCGCATGTGCATTGCTTGCCGAAAAAAGGCCCCCCCGGAGTCGTTGTTTCGAATGGTGGCCGGCCCCGGCGGTGAGGTGTACGCTGAGTTGGATAGTAGACTGCCGGGCCGGGGGGCTTATTGCTGCTTCAGGGCCGAATGCCTGAACCGGGCGCTTGCGCCCGGAAATTTGGCCCGCGCCCTTCGCTCGGAGATAACAGCTCCGGCGGCGGATGAGATTGCCGCCTCTCTGTGCTCGTTGCTTGGGCGGCGGATCGAGGGTCTGCTCGGCGCCGCCTGGCGAAAAAAGGTGGTTTCGGCGGGCCGCGACGCCGCGTTGAGGGCAGCACGCCCCGGCGGTGTTGGCCGCCTCTTTCTAGCGGAAGACCTCGCGGCGGGAAGCCGGGAGGAGGTCCTCAAAAGGGCCTCCCTTGGAGATGAATCGGCCTCCCCCGCCGAGTTGAAGATGACGATGGAGCGAGTCGGCGCTGTGTTTGGCGGGCGCCCGGTGGGTGTGTTCTTTTTGGCTGACGCCTCGCTGGCAGAGACGGTCGCGCTCAGGAGTTCGCAGGTGAGCGCCCTGGCGCCCGCGTAGGGCGGCGACTCAATGAATTTTCAGGGATTCACGACTGGAGGGGCCGGGAAGCCGGCACCGAAAAACAGGAAAGGGCGGAGGCAGCCTGAATGGCGAAGGTAAGAATATACGAACTGGCCAAGAAGCTGGGATACGTCAACAAAGTATTTGTTGAGGAGTTGGACAAAGAGGGAATCGAGGTCAAGAGCCACATGAGCACGGTCGATGAAGAGACGGCCGATCTCATCATGACGCTCTTCTCCCAGCAGGTGCCCGCCAAGGAGAAAGCCGAGGCCAAGGCTGCGCCCAAGAAAAAGGACGAGCCCGCCAAGGCCAAAAAGGCCGATAAGACCGAAACAAAAGAACCAGCCGAAAAGAAGGCGCCCGCGAAGAAAAAAGCCGCGCCTGTAAAAGCCAAGGAAGAGAAGGCCCCGCCTCCAAAGGAGAAAACCGCTCCCGCCGAGGCGTCAATCCCCGAAGCTTCGACCCCTGAACCTTCGGCCGCCAAGGTTTCAGAGGCCAAAGCTCCGGAGGCCAAAGCCCCAGGGAAAGAAGCCGGGCCCGAAGCTCCTGAGGCCGAAGCTCCGGAGGCCAAAACTCCGGAAAAGGAATCTGCGGAAGAGTCTCCCGGGCCCGCGAAGAAAATTCACATTCCCGAGGCCATCACCGTCAAGGAACTGGCCGAAAAGCTCAGTCTCAAGGCCACCGAGGTGATCAAGGAATTGATGAAGCTGGGCCATATGACGACGATCAATCAGACGATCGACTCGGACACCGCCGAGATCGTTTGCGGCGAGTTCGGATTCGAAATCGAAGTCACCAAGGTTGCCTACGATGATATCCTCGTAGAGGACGATATCGATAATCCCGAGGATCTCCTTCCCCGCGCTCCGGTGATTACGGTGATGGGCCACGTCGATCACGGGAAAACCAGGCTTCTCGACGCTATCCGGAACTCGAACGTCATGGACAGCGAGGCGGGCGGCATCACACAGCACATCGGCGCCTACCGGGTGACCACCGGGAAGGGAACGGCGGTGTTCCTCGATACGCCGGGCCACGAAGCGTTCACCGCGATGCGGGCCCGGGGAGCCCAGGTCACGGATCTGATCATCCTGGTCGTGGCGGCGAACGAGGGCGTGATGCCCCAGACGCGCGAGGCCGTCGCTCACGCCAAGGCCGCCGATGTGCCCGTCAAGGTGGCCATCAATAAGATGGATCTTCCCGATGCGAATCCCGACCGCGTGAAACAACAACTCTCCGAGCTCGAATTAATCCCGGACGACTGGGGGGGCGATACGGTTTTCAGCCCGGTATCGGCGAAAGACGGAGATGGGGTGGATGACCTGCTCGATCTCGCCATTCTTCAGTCCGACCTTCTCGAACTAAAGGCCAATCCCAACCGCGGGGCCCAGGGGATCGTCATCGAGGCAAAACTCGACAAGGGCCGGGGGCCGGTGGCGACCGTGCTCATCCAGCGGGGGACGCTGTCGCCGGGCGATAATTTCATTGCCGGAAGCTGGAGCGGGAAGGTGCGTGCCATTCTCGATGATCAGGGAAAAAAGATTAGAGAGGCGGGGCCGTCCACGCCGGTTGAAATTTTGGGAATATCGGGCGTCCCGCAGGCGGGCGACGAGTTCTCGTGTGTCGCCGACGAACGGACGGCCCGGGAGATCAGTTCCCGCCGGCAGCAGCGTGATCGTCTCGCCGCCATGCTCCCGATGGCGCGGGTCAGTCTGGAATCTTTCCTGGAGGGGGTCCAGAAGGGCACGGTCAAGGAACTCAACATCATCCTCAAGGCCGATGTTCAGGGCAGCCTCGAGGCTTTGAAGGACAGCCTCTCCAAGCAGGGCAACGAGGAGGTTGCCGTGAAAATCCTTCACGCCTCGGCCGGCGGGATCACCGAAACCGATGTCATGCTCGCGGTCGCTTCGTCCGCCATTATCGTCGGGTTCAATGTGCGCCCGACGCCGGGCGCGGCCGCGGCCGGCAAGCGGGAAAATGTGGACATCCGCCTCTACTCGGTAATCTACAATGCCATCGAGGAGGTCAGGGCCGCCCTCGAGGGGATTCTCGAACCGATATCCCGGGAAGTGGTTCGAGGACACGCCGACGTGCGCCAGACTTTCCATGTGCCGAATGTTGGTTCGGTCGCGGGCTGCTTCGTGACGGACGGCTCCATCCAGCGGGGCTCCGAGGTGCGCCTCATTCGCGACAGCGTTGTTGTTTACACGGGCCGGGTTTCCTCGTTGCGGCGCTTTAAGGAAGACGTCAACGAGGTTCAGCAGGGCTACGAATGCGGCATCGGAATCGAAAAGTTCCAGGACATCAAGGAAGGGGATGTTATCGAACCCTTCATCACCGAGGAGGTGGCCCGGACCCTTTGATGCCGGCCTCCCGGCTGGCCGCCAACGGGGGATTTTATCCATGACCGCCGTGGGTCTTTTGACCGTGGACCTCCAGATACCCGGTAGCAGCTCCCTTAAAAGCAAACGCAGAATAGTGAGTTCGCTTACCTCAAGGCTGCGTCAGCGCTTCAATGTGGCCGTGGCCGAGGTTGAATTTCAGGACAAGTGGCAACGCTGCCGTATCGGGGTGTGCGCGGTCTCGAACGACGCGCGCCACGTGGACAGCCAGCTTCGCAAGACGCTCGACGCAATCGAGGCGATGGGGCAGGCGGTCATTCTCGACTTTGACATCGAGATTCTCTAGGGGCCGCCCCGGGAGGGAGCTGGAGAGATTATGGTGATGAACCGCAGCTACCCCCGTTCGGTCCGGGTGGCCGAACTGATTCAGTCCGAACTGGGGGGAATGATACTCCGCGAGGTGAAGGACCCCCGCGTGCGCGGCACGATGATCACAAAGGTCGAGGTGACCCACGACCTCAGGGTGGCCGATGTATTTTTCAGCCGCTACGGCAAGGAGCGCGGCTCGGAGGAGGAGGTTGACGAGGGGCTCGAAGGCCTCCGCCACGCGACCGGATTCCTCCAGGCGAAACTCAGTGAGCGGCTTCGGCTCAGGCGCGTCCCCCGCCTCGAGTTCCACATCGACCGCGGGCTTGGCCGCGGCGCCGAGATTAACCGCATGCTCAGGGAGCTTGAAAGGGAATAGTGAAGATCATAGGTGTTCTAAATCTGAAGAAAAAACCGGGGCCCACCTCGCACGACGTGGTCGCCCGGGTGCGGCGGTTCTTGCCCGCGAAAACAAAGGTGGGCCACGCCGGCACCCTCGACCCCTTGGCCGAGGGAGTGCTCCCGGTGTGCCTGGGGGCGGCGACGAAAATATTTCCCTACCTGCTCGATTGCCAGAAGACTTACCGGGCGACGATGATATTCGGTCGGGTGACCGACACCCAGGACATCACGGGCGAAACGATATCCGAGGATGAGCCCGGAGATATCCCCCTTGAGGAGGCCCAGCGCCTTCTGGACACCTTCCTGGGTCCGGGAATCCAGGTGCCGCCCATGTATTCCGCCCTCAAGGTCGGGGGAACGCGGCTTCACGAGCTGGCCCGGGCCGGCAAGGAGGTCGAACGCGAGGGAAGGAAGGTGGAGATTTACGGCATCCGGGCCCTCGAGGCCGAGGGGAGCCGATTGACTTTCGAGGTCTCGTGTAGCCGGGGCACCTATATCCGCACGCTGTGCCATGACGTGGGCGCTCTCCAGGGATCGGGCGGCTGCATGGAGGCCCTCACCCGGACGAAACTGGGCCCCTTTCGACTGGAGGACGGTATTTTCCTCGAGGAGGCGGAGACTCTGGCCGAAGAGGGCCGCCTGAGGGAGGCCCTGGTGACGCTGGGGGATGCCCTCGCCCACCTCCCGGCCGTAACGGTCAGGCCCGAGGCCGAGGGGCGCTTTCGAAACGGCATTCCCCTCGCCGGGCGGGATTTCATGGCCAAGGAGCCTCTCCAGGAGGGCGGGAAAGTGCGGGTTTTCGCCCCGGGCGGCGATGTTATCGGGATCGGGCGGGTTCTCCCCGGCAATGGAGGGATAAACGCGGACCGTGTATTTGTCCAATGACTCTTTGCCTTTCCTCATTTACATTGGACCGTAAGTTCGCTACACTCGCTCGCCGTTGAGAAGAAGACTATCGCAAAAAGAGGGCCCGGATCCGCCGGGCCGGCATACGGAGGTGAAAATAGAATGGTCCTGACAAAGGACAAGAAAACGGAAGTTATCGAAAGCTACAAAAACCACGAAAGCGACACCGGCTCACCCGAAGTGCAGGTCGCCATCCTGACCGAGCGCATCATCTATCTTACGGACCATTTCAAAACGCACAAGAAAGACCACCATTCCAGAAGAGGTCTGTTGAAGCTCGTTGGTCATCGGCGGCGCCTTCTCGATTATCTGAAGGACAAGGAAGTTGCCCGCTACCGCACCCTGATTCAGCGCCTCGGTATTCGCCGCTAGCCTACGCTACCAGCCGCTAAAGAGCGGCCAACCCTTAGAGAGAATCCACTATGACACCTATACGTAAAGAACTATCTATCAATGGATTTACGCTCGCCTTCGAGACCGGCGAGATTGCACGGCAGTCCGACGGCGCCGTCATGATGCATTACGGCGAAACCTCGGTCCTTTGCACCGCCTGCTCGTCGTCGACCCCCCGCGTGGGGTTCGATTTTTTCCCGCTCACCGTGGACTACCGTGAGGGTTTTTACGCGGCCGGGGTGATTCCGGGGAATTTCTTCAGGCGCGAGGCCCGGCCCGGCGAGCGCGAGGTACTTACCTGCCGCCTCATCGACCGCCCAATTCGCCCGCTGTTCCCCAAGGGGTTTCAATGCGAGACGATGATTCAGCTCATGGTCATGTCC
>JAPYQX010000178.1 GCA_029937135.1 Nitrospinota bacterium | reverse complement strand
ACCCTCGCTCCGAAGCCGCCGAATTGTTGTGAAGGTAGGCGGTTCGGTCCTCACTACCACCGAGGAGAACGGCGTGAACCGCCGGGTTTTGGGGCGAATCGTCTCCCAGGTGGTCCAGTTGCAGGCGGCCCGGCGCGAGGTGATCCTCGTCTCCTCGGGCGCGATTGCGGCGGGGATCAAGCGTCTGGGCATGAATGCAGTCCCGGCCGCCATCCCGGATCGTCAGGCTGCCGCCGCCGTGGGCCAACCGATTCTGATGGAGGCCTACGGCCGCGCATTCAGGCGCCGGGGCATCGATATGGCCCAGGTGCTCCTGACACATGCGGACCTGGACGCCAGATCGCGTTTCCTGAACACCTGCAATACGTTCGAGACGCTACTCTCGAAGGGGGTGATGCCCATCGTGAACGAGAACGACACCGTTTCGATCGAGGAGCTTCGCTTCGGCGACAACGATATCCTCGCCGCCCAGGTCGCCCAGATGATACGGGCCGAGCTGGTCGTCATTCTCTCGGACGTGGAGGGCCTCTACGATGCCGACCCGAGGGGGCCGGGAGATGCCCGGCTGCTGAGCCGGGTCGAGGGCTTGCCCGCGAGCGCCGTCAAGGCGGCGGGGGGGAGCTTGAATCCGCTTGCCCACGGGGGGATGGCGGCGAAGATCAACGCCATCCGGGTGCTCAACCGGGTGGGGATTTCGACCCTCATCCTCCGGGGCCGCGCGCCGAGGGTCCTCGCCCGCGCTTTCGAGGGCGAGGAGGTCGGGACGCTTTTCATACCGAACGGCTCCCCGTTGAAGGGGAAAAAGGGCTGGATTGGTACGACGGCGACCCCGAAGGGCTGGCTCCGCCTCGACGACGGGGCGGTCCGGGCCCTGGTCGAGCGTGGAAAAAGCCTGCTGCCCAGCGGGGTGGTGGGCGCGGGGGGCGATTTCCGTTTCGGCGATCTGGTGGAGCTTCGGAATTTAGGGGGGAAATCCCTGGGCCGCGGGCTGGTCAACTACAGCGTTGACGAGGTGAAGCTCATCGCCGGCAGACAAACGAAGGAAATCGCCAGGATACTCGGAAGCAAGGATTATGACGAAATCGTCCACCGGAACAATCTGGCGCTGGCGGAGTAGCGCCCGGGAAGGGCAGCGGAGGAGCATTGCGCACTGGCGTTTTAGGGGGAACTTTCAACCCGATTCATTTCGGCCATCTTCGCCCGGCGGAGGAGGTGCGCCAGGCGCTCGGTCTCGGGCAGGTGAGGTTCGTTCCCCTCGCGCTGCCCGCCCACAAGGACAATGGCGATGTCGCTCCGGCCGAGGATCGGCTGGAGATGGTCCGCCTCGCCCTGGAGGGATATCCTGAGTTTATCTGCGACGCCATCGAGATCGAGCGGGGAGGGGTCTCCTACACGGTCGACACCCTCGCCGCATTGGCGGAGGGGGAATGCCGGGGACAGGAGATTTTTTTTATTATCGGCGCCGATGCTTTCTCCCTGCTTAATACATGGCGCGAGCCGCTAAAACTCTTGAAAATGGTGAATTTCGCCGTCACCCTCCGGGGGGAGCAGCGGGCCGAGGGAGTGCGGGAGGCCGTCGAGGGGGGATTGAAGGAAATCGGGCTCACGGCCGCGTTTACAGAAATTCGAGATAATAGTTTTCAACTTATTGAATCTGATAAAGTTATAGAGTTTGTCTCTGTCAATACACTGGATATTTCGGCTACCCGGATTCGCGAAATCGTGCGGTCAGGAGGAGGGTTGCACAATTTATTGCCACCTTCGGTCGAAGCCTTTATAATCCGGCGCGATTTGTACGGCGGGGCGGTTTGATTTTCTAGCCAGCGGTTTGTAGGGTAGGCCGGTTTTATTTTACGGCCAGGTTTTCTGGCTAAAGAAATAGGTTGATTGGCAAAGAGGATCCGGAAAAGTTTTGATTGGTTTCAACGAGCGTCTTCAGATCATATACGGCGTTGTCGACTCGAAAAAGGGCCTCGATCCGGTTGTTTTGGACCTGCGGGGCCTCACATCCGAGCTGGACGCTTTTTTTATCTGTCACGGCACCAGTTCGCGCCACGTGAAGGCGGTCACCGAGGCGATACAGGAAAAGTTGATTGAAATCGGCGAGAAGCCATTATTTATAGAAGGGCTCAACGAAGGCACCTGGGTTCTCATGGATTGCGGAGACGTGGGAATTCATATTTTCGAGGAGAAAACCCGGAACTACTACCAGCTGGAAGAACTTTGGTCTCATGCGCCGTTGATGGACTTGGCGGCTTTCAATTCCGCCTCCGATTCAATTACCTGACGGAATTCGAGGACATGACGTGAAACACTTGAAAAAGAAAGAAATGAAGATGCTTGTTGAGCGGTTGAATGAAGTTCGCCGGGAGATTTTAGGAGGTGTTGAAGCGGTCCAGCGCCAAAGCATGGAAATTGGCACCGACGGCACCCAGGACATCGGCGATCTCGCGGCGGCCACCTACTCCAAGCAGGTGATGATGGAGTTGGGCGAGCGCGAGCGTGAGCGGCTCCGGGAGGTCGATGACGCCTTCAAGCGAATCGACGATGGCTCCTACGGCATTTGCGAGGAGTCGGACGAACCCATACCCTTCATACGCCTTGAGGCGATTCCCTACACCCGCTTCACCGTGGCGGCTCAGGGCGAGATGGAACAGCGAAGGAAAGCCGGGGGAGCTTAGAGGAGGGGTAAGGCATGGGACTTCGCCTGATTCTCGCGCTGGTCCTGCCCCTCGCCGCAGCCCTGTATATTCTTCATTTTAACCGCTTCACGGTGGGGTTCCGCATCGCCAAGGATGTGGTCATCCCCGATATTCCCGTTGTCATCCTGATTTTCCTCTCCGCCCTGGCCGGGGCATTTTTCGCTAGTCTACTCGGATGGAGCGAGACCGGGCTTGCCGGGTTATCACGCCAGCGCGAGCGCCGCGTTGCCCGGCGGCGCGCAAGGGCGCGAAGCGTTTTATCCCGCGCGGAGGCGCTCAGGTCGCGTGGGAAAATTCGTGCCGCCCGGCGAAAGGCAAGGCGCGCGGCGCGGCTCGATCCCGCTCTTTCCCCCGCTTTTGGCCTGGCCGGGGATCTGGCGGCCGAGGCCGGCGATCTCGAAGAGGCTCTCCGGTGCAGCGAGCGGCTCCATTCATTGTCGCCGGATTCGCTCGAGGCTCTGGTCCGCCTCTCCTCCAACCTTGAAAACGCCAATCGCACCGGAGAGGCCGAGAAACTGCTCTCCGGTCTGGGTGAGGGCGGAGCGGTTCATCCGGATATTATTCGCCGGCTCCGCGACATGTTCGCCGGTCAGGAGCGCTGGGAGAAGGCGCTGGCGGCCAGCCGGAAGCTCTCCTCCTCATGGGCGTCGGTAACCCAGAGGGCGGCGGACGAGCGGGCCGAGGGTGATATCTTGATGGCGGTGGGCGAGGAAAAAATCGCCCTCTCCGACGGAAAGGCGGCAGCGGTGCTGCTCGATGAGGCGGTGAGTCGCATGCCGGAGGAAAACGGACCCCGTCTGCGGCTGGGGGATGCCTACCTTCTGGCGGGACGGTCAAAGCGGGCCGTTAAAACCTGGGAGGAGGGCTACCGCCACCTCGGGGCCCCTGAGTTTTTGCATCGGGTCGTTGCCCAGTACGGCCTCGACGGCGATGAAAAGGTAAAGCGCCAGGCGGCCCAGGCGATGTTATCCTGCGGGCGCTTGAGGGAGGATGACCCGGTTCCGATGTTGATGGCCGCGGCGCTGCTTTTCGATGCGGGGCGCGGCGATGAGGCCCGCAAATGGCTCGAGGCCGCGGCCGGGAAGGCCGTGGGCCATTCCCGCGAGGACAGCTGGGTGGGCGTGGTGCTCGGCCTGCTCGATGCCCGCGGTAAACTCGAGGCGGGGGATCGGTTGGCCGCTGAGAGCGTCCTCCAGGAAGTGGTACGGGAGGCCTGCAGAAAGGTGCTGGGCGAGCCCGAGTTCGGGCGCCTTATTCGATCGGCCAAGGTATCGGAATAGCCGGGCCGGGAAAGAGGGAAGCCATGATTGTCACTTTGCGAATCGTCTTTTTCTTGGCGGCGATTGGATTGCTCCCCGCTTCGATGGATTTGCCCGGCGCCCGGATTTTCGCGGCGGTGAAAAAGTGTCCAAAAGGAACGCTCCCGGTCGAGGAATTCCCCTCGGGAAAGGTGAAGTGCGAGAGGGGCGATACGATCGACACCGCCGCCACAAGGCCCGAGCGTGCGCCGGGGAAACCCAAATCGCCTCGGGCGCCGAAGAAGCCAAGGAAAGCGAAGAAACCCGGAAAAGCGAAGAAGGCTTCCGCCGGGGAGTCGCAAAATTGCGGACTTTCGCGGTGGGGCTGCGAGGAAGCCTCCCAGCAGACCTACCTCGCCATCTCCGCGGCGGCGGGAGCCTCGGCGAAGGCTTCCCTGAGAGCCAAGGCCGTTCTCGGCTCCTGTCTTCGGATTTGCTCCGAGGAGTTTAAATGCGAGGCGAAACCGCCTAAGTCTCCCTGATGTTGGCCGGGGAGAATTGCTTGACTTTGCCCTTCACGGTGAATACGGTATGAAAAGTTTCGCCCGGCGGGCGGATCTTCCCGCCCCCATTCCGACGGAGCCTGAGGTATGAAACCCGTTGCCATTGCCAGTGATCACGGCGGTTTTGCCATGAAAGAGGTGGTGAAATCGGTGCTGGAGGAGGCGAATATCCCCTATAAGGATTACGGGACCCACTCGGATGAATCCTGCGATTACCCCGACCTTGGGGCGCCGGCCGCCCGCGCGGTGAGCGAGGGTGAATCGGACAGGGCGATTCTCTGCTGCGGCTCCGGAGCGGGAATGGCCATCGTGGCGAATAAATTTCCGGGCGTCCGCGCCGTGAATTGCTATGACGAGGGGAGCACGTTATTGAGCCGCCGCCACAACGACGCCAATGTCATGGCTCTTGGTGAACGCTCCCTGGATGTGGACGAAGCGAGTCGGTTGATCCGCCTTTGGCTCGATACGCCCTTTGAGGAGGGACGCCATGCGAGGCGGGTATCGAAAATCGCCGGTTTGGAGCAATCCCGCGAGACCGCTATTTAACCACATTGCCCCTGGGATAATCGGATGAAGTGTCCTGTTTGTTCAAGTCTTGACAGCCGGGTCGTCGATAGCCGGACGACGAAGGAGGGCACTGCCATCCGCCGCCGGCGGGAGTGCGAATCCTGCATCCATCGGTTCACGACCTACGAGCGCCCCGAGGTGACTTGGCCCCTAATCGTGAAGAAGGACGGTTCAAGGGGAAACTACAACCGCGACAAAATTCGCCTCGGCATCCAGAGAGCGCTTGAAAAGCGGCCTGTTTCGGCGGAGGATCAGGAGGCCATCGTTGACCGGGTCGAGCGGTTTATTCTCGATACCGGCGACAAGGAGGTTTCCACCTCCGTTATTGGCGAGAAAGTGATGGATGAACTCAGGGAAACCGACCAGGTGGCCTACGTTCGCTTCGCATCGGTTTACCGCGCCTTCGGGACGGTGAAGGATTTCGAGGAAGAATTCGAAAGGCTCGCCCGGGATCGGGATTAGCCGGTCTCGAAGCTACGGCGTCGAAACTGGAAAGTACTATCCTCGACTGGCAAAGTCCTCGACTGGTAAAGTCCCCGGTCATATTTCTTTTTAACTTTTCGATTGAACCGAAATCATCTTGCGCCGCGATTATCCGCGCGGCCGGAGGGAAGCCGTAAATGACCACCATCGTTGAGATCATCGCCAGGGAAATCCTGGATTCTAGGGGAAATCCCACTGTCGAGGTGGACATGCACCTCGCCGGAGGCGGCTTCGGGCGGGCCGCGGTCCCCAGCGGGGCGAGCACGGGCAAGCGCGAGGCGGTCGAGTTGCGCGACGGCCGGAAGGCCTACTACCGCGGCAAGGGAGTCACCAAGGCGGTGGAAAACGTGAACATGAAAATCGCCTCGGAGCTTCTCGGGACGGATGCCTCCGATCAGCGCGCCATCGACGCCCGAATGTGCGAGCTCGACGGCACGCGCAACAAGGGGAATCTTGGCGCCAACGCGATACTCGCGGTCTCGATCGCCGCCGCGAGAGCATCGGCCGACGCATTCGATCTGCCGCTCTACCGCTACCTCGGCGGGGCGGGCGCCTGCACGATGCCCGTCCCCATGATGAATATTCTCAACGGCGGCGAGCACTCGGACAACAACGTCGATTTCCAGGAGTTCATGATCATGCCCGTGGGGGCCAAGGAC
>JAPYQX010000177.1 GCA_029937135.1 Nitrospinota bacterium | reverse complement strand
CGCAACCGGCATGGCACCCGCCGCCCTGGGCTCACAGACGGGCGGTTCCGTCCTTCGGCCTTCGGCCTACTGCGGCGTTATCGGCTTCAAACCCACCTACGGACTCATATCGCGGACTGGCGTAGTGGAAGTTTCCTGGTCCTTCGACCATATCGGGACAATAACGCGTTCTGTCCAGGATGCAGCGCTCCTGCTCCCGCATTTGGCCGGAGCAGACCCCGCGGACGAGTCCACCCATGGATTCGAGTATCCCCTTTTCGGCCCATTCGTCCCCTCCAAGCCACTGAAGGCGCGATATCCGAGAGAAGGAGTCCGAAAATATGCCCCGGAAGAGGTGTGTGAATGGATAGAGCGGGGAGTAAATCGGCTATCTGAAAATGGCGTCGAAGTGGAGGACATCGAATTTCCTCTTGATTTTCAAAAACTCCACAACGTCCACCGCATGATAATGAACGTGGAGGGGGCGGCTTTTCATGAGAAAATGTTCTCGGAACATGCGGAAAAATACCGCCCTGTGATCCGGGCCCTGGTGGAAAATGGCCTGAAGACGGGCGCGATGGAGTATGCACGAGGTCTTCGTCAGCGCGGCCGGCTCAGATCGGATTTGGACGAAATGATGAGCGGTTGCGATATCCTCATCCTCCCATCGTTTCAGGAGCCGCCCGCCCTGGCCGAGGAGTCCACCGGGAGCGCCTTCTTCAATCAGCCGGCCACCCAGACGGGCCTTCCCGCCGTGACCCTTCCGCTGGGCCGGGGGAACAATCAAATCCCCTTCGGAATCCAATTCATCGGCAGGCGGTGGGGAGACACCGATCTCCTGGCCGCGGCGGGGTGGTGCGAGGCTGAATTGGGGTGGAGTCCGAATATCGCGGAGCCATCGGGGAGGGCATGACAGCGTAGAATATGAAATCTGCTACAATTCGTCTTACAAGCGGCTCTGGGGTTTTTTGTTGTTTCATTTTCAAGAAATAATGAGATGCGAGAAATGGCCCAAGAAGGCAATCGAGGCTTTAATAAGCGGCGCCTTAAAACCGGAGGGATTTCCCTCGGGGGCGCAATAAAAAAATCCATCTCCGGTGGCCAACACTGCCCCTATCTAAGCGCGCTGGACCGGGACCTTCCTTACAATCACCCCTCCTCCCGGAACATATGCCGGGCTCAAGTCTCAAAAAAAAAGGAACGGTTTTAAAAGAATTACCGTTGGATTCCACAAGGTCGATCGAGACATTCAGCTTGAGGTTTGCCTTTCGAACTTTGGAGAATGCCGGCACTACCGGGAAAAACAAAATGAGCCGATTAAACCTGTAAACGAGGCCGCCGAGACCGTAAAGACGAACAAAGTCAAAACATCGATGAAACCTCATAAAAAACCAGACAGACGAAGGCACCGAAGAAGAAATTCCAGCCTGGACTCCGCCAAATGGGATACCGCCAAACAACTCGGCGCTATCAGCGCGGTAACTATCGTCATCGCTTTTGTGGTCTCTTTTTTCATGGCGGGCGGCCCCGGAAAATTAATCAAGAACCTGACTTTCATGTATATTTCGAACCAGGCCCAGGAACTGGGTTTGAACAAAAGCGATCTAGATAAAATCAAGGCCTCCGGATTACTCAAAGGCCACGGCATGAGCGGGGCGAAAAATCTGTCTCGATCTTAAAAGGAAAAACTCAAGAAATCCTCCCTGTTCAAAGGGCTGTCCGCCGCTAAAAAAGCCAAGCTCAGAAAAAGATTCGGCGGAAAACAAACACCCGTTTCACTGATCATTCAATGAACCGGAAAGAGAGTCCCGCGGCAAATCCGGGCGCCGCCTTCAGAATAATGGCAAAATCGCGTTCGGAATTTTCGGCAATCACAGTTCAAGCGCCTAAAATCGAAAGGCAATCCGGTGACTTCTCAAAACAATATGCTTCGAGTCGGCCTGCTCGTTCCCTCCTCCAACATGACGATGGAGATGGATTTTCACCGGGAACTGCCGGAGGAAATTGAAATCGCTACATCACGGATGTTTCTTCCCGAGACGACGAAGACGGCCGAAATGGTGATGATCGAAAAGTGGCTCCACCGGGCCAACCTCGATCTTTCGACCGTCAAGCCGGACATAACCGTTTTCGGCTGCACCTCCGGAGGCGCGTTGTTCGGCCAGGATCACGACCGTGAAATCATGCGTCAAATTGAAAGGGAGACTGGCTCCGAGGCCATCTCCATCCTTTCGGCGCTGTCCGAGGAGTTTGCCCTGATCGGGGCCAAGAAACTGGCGGTGATTACACCTTATGTTCAAAATTTGACGGATGCGGTCGGCGCCAGCCTCGGAGAGGATGGCTACGAGATCCTTGCCATCGGTGGGATGGGAATTACCGACAACCTCGAAATCGGCGGGCAGGAAGCAAAAAATATCATTTCGTTCATCGATAAAACCGTGAATTCCACAACACTCAAGGAGGCGGACTGCTTGTTTATCTCTTGCACCAATTTGCCCGCCGTCCGCGCTCTTCCGGAAATTCGCAACCGATTTCCGGGGGTTCCGATCATGACGAGCAACCTCGCGGTGCTCAACGCCGTTCGGCGGCGATTCGACAAGATCCAACTTTCGGCTTAGAGCCGCCCTTCAAATCTCTGATATCAGAGAACAATCACGAAAACTCCGGCCACCGAAAGCACGCCTCCCAACACGACCCGCCAGGTAATGACCTCCTCTGCCTGCATAAAAAGCCAGGAGAGCAATATTACGAAAAGTACGGAAAGCCGATTAATGGGAACCACCTGAACGATCTGACCCATCTGAACAGCCGTCCAAAAACACAGCGCCGCGGCGGAATTCAGAATCCCTCCCAGCAGGACAATCGGCACACTGCTCCAATTCCGGAACCGTGTCTCTTTCCCGCTCCGTAGACACAAGGCGCCTGCCATAACGATACCACCCGTTATATTGCTCACGCTCATCCCCAGCGGCGAGGAAGGAATCCAGGCGAGTCCATACCTCCTGATGAGAAAAGTCAGCGCAAAACAAAAAGCCGTAATTAGGGGAGCCAGATAATAAACGAGCGGAATTTTCTTTCGATCCTCACCCTTTTCCTGGACAAGAAGAAACCCGCCTATCAGGATCAGAAACGACCCGGCCGCTATCCACGGGCTGAGGCGCTCTCCGAGAAAAATAACGGCAAGGGCCGTGGACCAAATCAGAACGGATTGCATGACGATGGCGGTCCTGGCGACACCCACAAGCCGCTGGGCGACGAAACTCATATAACGCCCGAACAGTGACCCGATGAGACCGACCAGGACAAACCAAAGGAGTCCTTGAACGGGCCATCGCTCCACCCCGCTGCCCATCCAGTAAAACAGCGCGGCGAAGGGGATTGAGACGAAATTCACCAAAAATGTAAGTACCGTGGGGTGGAGGCGCGTCAGGGCGCTTTGATAGAACATCCGCGCCACCGCGATGAACATCGCGGCAATCAAGGCCAGGATATTGGGATGAATATTCTCGAGCAAATCTATTGTCCGGAAACAAGAAAATAACGAAGGACGTGAAAAATTACGAGAGACGCCGGGCAAAAAGATCAAACGATCTTCCCCACACTTCTTCCGCCGCCGCGCGATTATACACCGCCCGCTCCTCGAAACAGAAGCCGTGCCGGGTGCCCGGGAATACTTTACATTGGTAGGTCAATTTGTGTTTTTCAAGCGCCCCTTTGATGTCGGGAATCACATCATCCGGCACCAGGTGGTCCACCTCGGCGAACCCCATATAGAGTTCCCCTTTCATGCGATCCGCCAGTAAGTGCGGGGAGTCGCTCTCATCGGTTACGATATCGACACCGTAGAGTGAAGCGCCAGCCGAGAAATGCTCGGGATACACCCCCAACGCCGAAACAATGTATTGGCCGCTCATGCAATATCCAATACAACCCTTCGGCCCTTTTTTAACCTCCCCGGTCTTTTCGAGAAAATCGAGAATCCCCTTCGTGTCCCGCATCACGCCCGCGTTCGAGAGGCTCAGCCGGCAGGCCGTGACAACAGTCATCATGGCTTCGTCACGGTTGGCGTCCCGCCTTTCGGGGTCAAAACGAATAGTGCCGAGGCGGTGATACAAATCGGGTAAAATACAAAAATAACCTTCTCCGGCGATTCGGCGAGACATGTTTTTCAGTTCCTCGCGAAGTCCCGAAGCATCCATATACAAAACGACAGCGGGAAACGGTCCTCCACTCTCCTTGTGAAAAGTATAGGCGCTCATCGGCCCATCATCCGTTGGAATATCCACGGTTATTTCAATCAATTGTCGATCCTCTATATTAAAAAACTTTACTTGGTATTTTATCGAGCCGCAGGTAGTTTCAGCTCGCAAAATAGCCACCGGCGAAGAAAAAAATAATTCTACAGTAGGCGCCAAATAAGCCCCTCCATCCCTTCCACATGAAATATTATGATACATTTTGTATCTTTTTAATTATTGACCACCCTACAAACAAAATCTAACTGAATTTTAACAAAAACATGTCAAAGGGCACTACCAATTCAAATCTTCATTCCCTATATTTAGTAAGTTGAGTGAATATCACTCACTATTGTAAGTAATGGGTGATGGAACAAAAAATTAACGATATTTTCAGTAAAATCCCCATTACATCCTTGCGTCTATATCAACTGCAAGAAAGAGAAATATTTTAAGTTCATCCGAGAGCACTTTGTCAAAATCCGGGAACACCGAACAGGATACTTCTCCCGGCTCCGCTCCGGAGGCCTCTAAAGAAAAAGAAGGTTATTCCCCTCCTTAAAAAAACAATTCCATAAACCCCGGCTTTGACCAGGCATCCTCGATGCTGCAAAAGGCCCAGAGTTGGAACGCCAAATCCGCCGCCAAGGCATGAACTCCCGACCGGCAAAATCCGATATCCGGTCACCCCGGCTGGTGCCTCCCCCGCTGCTTCCCCTTTTTTGCAATTTCTCCCCCCCCCTTATACTGATTGGTGATTCTGAATTGGTGTGATTGACCGGAAATTTCATTGATAGCAATTCGGCCAACGCTATAAATCGCGGCATGGGGCGGCTGCGCCATCCGCCTCCATCCAGTTATTCACGGAGATGAGAAATGGCAGATATCGACAATTTAAAAGATGGCAAGGATTTCGGAATTGGAATTCCCCAAAGAAACCGGACGTTCTTCCTCAAGGGGTCGGGGGCGCTCGACTGGGGGATGCAGAACCGTTTGTCCCGGATTTTCAATCCCGAAACCGGCCGCACGGTCATGCTGGCGTTCGACCATGGATACTTTCAGGGTCCCACCACGGGCATCGAACGGATCGACCTCAACATAAATCCCCTTATTCCCTATGCCGACGTACTGATGTGCACCCGCGGGGCCCTTCGCAGCTGCGTCCCCCCGGAGTCGAACAAACCCGTCGTGCTTCGGTGCAGCGCGGGCCAGAGCATTTACACCGAGCTTTCAAACGAACTCATCGGAGTCGAAATCGAGGACGCCATTCGCCTCAATGCCGCGGCCATGGCGGCTCAGGTGTATATCGGCGCCGAATTCGAACACAAATCCATCGCCAACGTGGTCAAACTGATCGATACGGGAACCCGCTACGGAATACCCACCCTGGCGGTAACCGGAGTCGGAAAAGACATGCAGCGCGACGCTCGCTACTTCGGCCTGGCCTCCCGTATCGCCGCCGAGCTCGGCGCCCACTATGTCAAGACCTACTACGTCGAACCGGGATTCGAGCGCGTGACCGCCGGATGTCCCGTGCCCATCGTCATCGCCGGCGGAAAAAAATTACCGGAACTCGAGGCCCTTGCCATGGCCTACAAGGCAATCGACCAGGGGGCCCTGGGCGTTGATATGGGCCGCAATATTTTTCAATCGGAGTCGCCGGTCGCCATGATCCAGGCCGTCCGGGCCGTCGTCCATGACGACGAAACGCCGGAAAAGGCATTCGATCTCTACGAGACGCTCAAGGGCGATCTTACCGGCGTATAGACGGCATGAAATGGGAAACTGATACGGAGGCCGCTCAAATAACGCGGTCGTTGCCGCCGTCGATGGGGACCTGGGCCCCGGTGGTTTTGGCGAACAGCGGCCCGCACATCTCGGCGGCCATTTCCGCCACATTGGAACTCCTCACATCGGTATTCAGAAGGTTTCGTTTCTTGTAGTCATTCACGCTCAGGCCATAGCTCTTGGCGCGCGTTTTAAGCACTTCCTCCGTCCAGACCCCGGTGTCGAAT
>JAPYQX010000508.1 GCA_029937135.1 Nitrospinota bacterium | reverse complement strand
CTTTCCTGGGCGAGCGCCCCTCCGGCAGGAACGAAGGGGGTTTCCGGTCGGGTCCTCACCCGATGGCGCAACCCCGGGCATCTTCCCAAGCCCCGCGCCGAATCCGCAACCCATGGGCCGGGGGCCCTACCCGAGGGCGGCGGCGACGATGATGGCGATGGCGATGAAGATCGCGCCGACGACGATGCCCACGGCGCGGTTTTGATCCTTCGAGAGGGCGTCGTTCACCGAAAAGGGTGTGACCCACTCGAAAATCTTGTAGCCGATCATGAGGAGCAGGATGCCCACCAGCCCGTAGACGACGGAGAGGAGGAGGCCGGCGCCCAGGCCGAGCCGGGGAGCGGAGCCGCCGTTGGCAAGGGCGAGGGCCGGGGCGAGCGCGCCCGCCAGCATCGCCGCCGGGGCCATGAGATTAATCTTTTTCATCGTGGGAAAACCTCCAGTGGGGATTTGAGTAACCAGTAAGGATTAGGGAATCATCTGCGCCGCATCATCAGGCGCAAGACAAAGAACAGGATCATCGGAATCAGGAACGAACCGCCGAAGCCGCCGAAGCCCATCCCCATGAGGAACGGCATCCCGAAGCCCATCCCCCCGCCCCGGAATCCCCGGCCGTAGGAGGAGCGGCCGAACGAGCGCCCGCGGCCAAATGAGGATCGGGAAAAGGAGCGCGAGCCCCGGAAGCCGAACGAGCCCCCTCGGCCGAAGCGCGCCTCGGCGATGGCGGGGACCAGTGCGGGCTCGATGAGCGGCATCGCTCCCCCTCCCACCGCAATCGCCGCCGCGAAAAACAGGGAGGCGAAGACGGGCCTTCGCAAGGCGGGCCTTCGCGGGGAGGGCGCCGGAGTGCACAAATTTCCCGGAATTTTCAAACAAATGAACAAGCGTCTCATGGGGAAAACCATAGCAGGGGGGCTCCCGCCGCTCAAGGAACGGGGCCGGGCCGGCGTGGCGGGTCGTTCCGGCGGGTCGTTCAGAAAGGAACGAAGGCCTTTGCTAATTGAGGGTTTCGCTGGTTGGGGATGCGCGAATTTCCTGCGGCGGGCGCGAAATTCCCGGCAATTCCCGCCGAAGCTTTAACGAGAATGGAAATTTTCGCCCTGTGCGCTCAAGCCGCCATCCTGGGTTATCCCGGGGTATTCCGCCTCCCCGGCTATTTCCCCGGACCGGGCTATCTCCCCTTAAATTTGGGCTTTCGCTTCTCGAGGAAGGCCGAGGTCCCCTCGCTCTTGTCCTCGGTGGTCATGAGGCAGCTCTGGGCGAAGCGCTCGACGAGCATCGCGGCCGCCTGGCCTCCCTTGACGCC
>JAPYQX010000507.1 GCA_029937135.1 Nitrospinota bacterium | reverse complement strand
CACGGCGACCCTGCGGCCCAGGCGCGCCAGGCTTGCGAGAACATCAAAAAACTCATCGCCGAGGCCGGCGGCGATCTCTCCCATGTCGTCAAGCTCACGACCTATGTCACCGACCGCGCCCACCGAGAGCCCGTCTACGCCGTCATCGCCGAGTACTTCGGCGAGCACGCCCCCGCATCGACCGGCCTCATCATCGACGGCATGGCCCATCCTCAAATGCTCGTCGAGATCGACGCCACCGCCGTCCTACCGGGATGAGGGGGTGAGAATCGAGCTGAAATTCGATTCGCCTGAAGACCTTCCCGCCTCGGGGGTCTACCATCTTGTTCTTCATTTAAACAAAGATCGAAAAATCACGATCGGAGCGCTCGGGCGATTTTGCTTTACGGCGGGCTACTACACCTATACGGGCCGCGCCATGCGAGGGCTTCAGGCCCGAGTGGCCCGGCACATCCGCCGCGACAAGCCGCTCCGCTGGCATATCGATTATTTTCGACGGCACGCCAGATTCATCGGCGTCTGGGGGATTCCCTCCAAGGACCCCCAAGCCGAGGAGCGGCAGGCAAGAGCCCTCATGTCGCTGGCGATTAAGACGGTGGGACCCTCCGCCCTCCCGTCTCCCGGTTTCGGGGCCTCGGATAGCCACTGCCCGGCCCATCTTTTCTATTGAGAGGACTCAGCCCCTCGGTTCAGGCTAAAGCCTCCAGGACTTTAAACGCATAATATCAATAACAACAATCACATATCAAACCACATCCCCAAAAAGGGAATTTTTTTACAAAAAGACATATTAATCCTTTAGAATATTTTTAGACATGTCTAATATTATTATTTGAGAGACAACATTTAAGACCATGGCCAGACCCGAAACTCGGGGAACTCAAGGGAGTGCTCCTATGGTTAATCCGATTTATGCATTGCTCATCGCAAGCGCCTTTGCGTTTTTGGCCGTTGTTTTGTTCTGGCCGGTCCGGGGAATTTTTTGGCCCTGGCTCAGGGCGTTCCGGGCCTCCGAGCGAATCCGAATTGAAGACGGCCTGAAGCATGCCTATGACTGCGAATACCGAAAAATCCCCTGCACCCAGCAAAGTCTTTCGGGCGCCTTGAATATCTCGGGAAACCGCGCTGCTCATCTCCTGACCCGGCTCGAACAGATGGAGTTGGTGAAATCGGCTGGCGGCGGCTACGAAGTCACCTCCGAGGGGCGCAGTTATGCCCTTCGTATCATCCGGATCCATCGCCTCCTAGAGCGCTACCTTTCGGATGAAACCAATATCGCCCCGGCCGAGTGGCACGAAAAGGCGGAAT
>JAPYQX010000506.1:667-1309 GCA_029937135.1 Nitrospinota bacterium | reverse complement strand
CAACTGCTCCACGCCGAAGGCGTGTATTTCATCGAAAGCGAGGCGGATCTGGATCGACTTGATTGGCTCTGGGAGTTGGGCTTCAGGAGCCTGGCGCCGATGTACAACGCGGACAACGCGCTGGGCGGAGGAGCCGAGGGGGAGCCCTCGCGCGGGCTAACCCGCCTCGGGCGCGCGTTTGTGATGGGAGCCTGGGCGCGGGGTTTCCTGGTGGACTGCGCCCACGCGAACCACACGACGAAGGGGGATCTGATCGATCTGGCGCTCGTAACGGGCAGCGCCCTTCACTACTCACACGGTCATCTCGATGAGCCGGTGGATAAGAGTTTCAAGGAGCGGGGGCTGCCGAGGGAGGCGGTGGAGCGGCTCCTTGAGACGGGCGGTTTGATCGGTCTTTCACCGCACCCGGGTTTTTTGGGCTCGTTCGAGAGGTATCTTGAAGAGATTGAATTCATCGCCGGAATCGCTCCCTCCCAGGTGGTCCTCGGAACGGATTTCGCCGGGACGAACCGGCCGGGACCGGATGGAAACAGGATTTTCGAGGAATTTCGAGGTGTCTGGGGGCTGCCGTCATTTTCAGGTTATTTGCGGAAAAGTCTGGGTAAGGACTTCACTCAAGCCTACCTGGGCGGAACCCTGAAG
>JAPYQX010000506.1:0-657 GCA_029937135.1 Nitrospinota bacterium | reverse complement strand
CCTGAAGACCTATTTAAAAGGAGCGCTTTCCTGATTCGGAAATCCGCTATTCAGTTTTTGCCCAGATGTGATATTTCATCCGTGTGAGGTCTTGGCAATTAAAAGGGAAATATTTTTAGGAGGAACAAATGAAGATCATTCGCCGTTACGGAATCGCAGTTTTCGTCGCATCCTTGATTGTGGCTGGCCAGTTTCTCGTGGTTGAAGCCGCTGCAAAAAAAAGAGGGGGTGCAGCTGGGAAGCCTCGTCTGTAAATCCCTGCCGGGGACAAGAGTGCAAGTTTTTCTGCGGTCATCCGTTGCGATCAAGTGCTCATTCAAAACTTCCAATGGCGAGGAAAAATACAAGGGCGAGATTGGGTTCCTGGGGATCAACTTGAGTAAAAAATCCGAAGAAACCCTCTTCTTTTACCGTTTTGGGGTTGACCACGGACGTGAACATTGGCAGTTACACCCTGGCGGGGGATTATGCTGACGTATCGGTGTCGGTGGGCATAAAAGAGGGAATTGGAACCACTCAGTTCGTAGGAGGTTTAAAGAACAACTTCAGCCTGGTTCCATCAATTGATACATTTAAAGGAACGGGGATTTCCGCCGGTGTGAGCCGAATGAAGCTCATGGCCGACAAATAATCGTTAAATAAAAATAGAATTTCTTT
>JAPYQX010000505.1 GCA_029937135.1 Nitrospinota bacterium | reverse complement strand
AAGCTGGTCCGCCGCTTCGGCTCCCGACGGGGGGTGAAATCGGACGGTATCGACATCGTCGCGCCCAGGCTGACCAGTGTCCGCGCCGCCGCCGCCGGGCGGGTTATTTTCAGCGATTGGGGTCCCGGAGGGTTGGGGAAGACCATCATCATTCGCCACCCGGGGGGGCAATTTCACTCGGTCTACTCCCACAACGCCGTCAACCTCGTGAAACCCGGCGAGCGGGTAAAGCGCGGCGCGGTGATCGCCCGCCTGGGAAACACCGGCGATACACGGGGCGCACGACTTCATTTCGAGATTCGCTATCGCACAAAGCCCCGCAATCCGCTAACGTATCTTCCTTGAGTCCACCCTATCTCGACCTGAATAATAGAGTGACGAAATGAGCCAGCCCGAAGAGTTGATTCGCCATATCCGGGATGTCCCTGACTTTCCCAGGGAAGGGATTATTTTCAAGGACATCACCCCCATGCTCAAGGACGCCAAGGCGTTCCAGACCTCGGTCGATTTGCTGGCTGATCGGTTCATGGGGGAGGGGGTGGATATCGTTGTCGGCGCCGAGGCGCGCGGCTTCATCATCGCCGCGCCGCTGGCCTATAAGCTGGGCGCGGGGTTTGTCCTGATTCGCAAGCCGGGCAAGCTGCCCTGGAAAACCGAGTCGGAGACCTATGAGCTCGAATACGGGGAGGACGCCCTCGAAATTCACAAGGACGCCATCCAGCCGGGGATGAAAGTACTTATCGCCGACGATTTGCTCGCCACGGGCGGGACCGCCCGGGCCTGCGTCAACCTCGTCGAGCGGCTCGGCGGCGAGGTCGTCGGGTTGTCATTTTTCATCGAACTCTCGTTCTTGAACGGCCGCGACAATTTCACCAAATATCCGATTCACTCGCTGATCCAGTATTAACTCCGGGCGGAACCATCCGGGCCGGGTTCTCCAGACAAGACCCGCCGGCCGGACCGGGTTTCGGCCGTTGCGCATGGACGGCGGGAGGACTCTCCGCGATAATGCCCATCCTTTGGGCCCCCTTAGCTCAGCCGGATAGAGCGCCGGATTCCTAATCCGGAGGTCGGGTGTTCGAGTCACCCAGGGGGTACCATAAAAACAATGGGTTAGGCACGACCCTGTGAATTTTCTGTATCTCGTGTCAGCTAAATGTCAGCGCTAGGAATAGATTAGAGCAGGTGTTTTTCACTTCCTTGTTTTTTGTCGCCTCTCTCAAGGCGGGGCCAAAGTAGGGGATGGTAAGATAATCTTCTCGCACCACACACCCGCACCGACCCGTACCGTCCCCTCAGACGCGTTTTCAGATCGTCTG
>JAPYQX010000176.1 GCA_029937135.1 Nitrospinota bacterium | reverse complement strand
AAGCGCCGAGCGCCGCGGCAAGCGCGACCCGGCCCATGCGTTTATCGCGGAAAAATTTCCCGACTACATGGAAGCGCTTCTCAACCTGGACGAGGTGATCCGCGAAAAAGAGCGGCTCTTCGACGAGAAGATGCACGAGCTGTTTCATATTCTCGCGCTGGCGGTTGCCGGGTCCAATCCCCACAACCAACCCCACCTGAAGCAGCACATGAAAAAAGGGCTTGAGCTCGGCCTCAAACCCGAGGAAATCGGGGAGGCGCTGATGGTGTGCGTGAACCCCTGCGGGGCGAAGGTGCTCACTTACGGGGTGACGTGCATGCTCGAGGCCATGGAGGAACTCGGAATTGAAATCGAAATAGGGGGCGGGCAGCCGCCAGAATAAACGCGGCTCCTCTTCCTCCCCCTAGGCCGTGGCGTCGATCACATCTTTTCTCAGGGGCGTGTAGATGCCGATGTAAATGATCGGGGTGATGGCCTCGACGCCGTGGAGCGCTCCCTTGGGTATGTGGACGACCCCTCCGGCCTCGATCTCCCGGCTCTCGCCGTCCACGGTGAACCGCGCCCTTCCTTTTTGAAGGTAGACGAGCTGTTCGTTGTCGTGGGTGTGCTCCTGGGTGGTGCCCGCCTCTCGCTCGACGTAGACGAGCATGATGTCCTTTCCAATCACGAGCCGCCGCTTCCGGCCGGGCATGTCCTGCTCCTCCACCTGGTTCAGATCGTAGAAGTGTTGCATCAGGTTCTCCCTCATTCGGGTTTTTGGAAAAAAAGAGGTGAATCACCCCCCGGGGGAATGATGATCCTTTGAATATATCCCAAGCTTGCTTTGTTGTGGTGACACCGGTTGTGGCAACCCCGGGCGGGGATTGTGTCCTCCCGGCGGTTGCGCTAGCGGCATCATCCCATTTACCTTGTCGTCATCATCTTTTATTCGCTTTTCGCCCGTCACCGCGCGGAAAACCGCCGGCGGGGCCGGTTGGCCTGCCTTTTAGACGGCCTGCCGAAAAAGCGGGCGGATTCCACCGAACCTGGAGAACTTCGTATGTCACGTTTGCCGATTATGCCAGTTGATGAGCTCGACGAGCGCCAGCGCAGGATTCACGATTCGATCGTATCGGGCAAGCGGGGCGCGTTTCGCGGCCCGTTCCACATGTGGATCCACAGTCCGGGATACCTGGAGGTGCTCGAAAAGGTGGGCGCCTATCTTCGCTACGACAGCGCGCTTCTGCCGAGACTCAGCGAGATGGGGATTCTGCTCACCGCGCGCTTCTGGACGGCCCAGTACGAGTGGTTCGCCCATGAGCCCCACGCCATCAAGGGCGGTCTCGACCCCGCGATCATCACGGCCATCGCCGAGCGGCGGCGCCCGGAGAACATGAAGCCCGACGAGGAGGCGCTTTACAACTTCTGCACCGCGCTTCACGAGACCCACGCCGTGAGCGATGCCGTCTACGAGGCGGCCGCTGCGCAGTTCGGCAACAACGGTGTGATCGATCTGATCGGGCTCATCGGCCACTACACCTCGGTGTCCATGACGCTGAACGCCTGCGAAGTATCGATTCCGGACGGGAAGGATCTCCCTCTGTCCGACTAAAATCCCGAAAGGACCCTTAACGATGGCAGGAGTGAATATGATGGACATGACGGGCGCGGCGGCCTTTGTCACCGGAGCGAGCCGGGGGCTGGGCCGGGCCTCGGCGCTTGCGCTGGCCGACGCGGGGGTGGACCTCGCCCTGGGCGCGACGAGGGAGGATCTTCTCGAGGAGACGGCCGAGGCCGTCCGGGCGAAGGGCCGCCGTGCGGTGGTCTGCCCGCTCGATATGGCCGACGCGGCCTCGGTGCGGGGAGCCGTCGAGGCGGCGGCGGAGGCGATGGGCCGCCTCGATATCCTCGTCAACGCGGCCGGGGTTTGCCCGCGCGTTTCGGCGCTCGACACCTCGGACGAGGAGTTTGAGCAAACCTTCGCCGTCAACGTTCACGGCGCTTTTCGCCTTTGCACGGCCGTGGTCCCTCACATGCGAAAGCCCGAGGTCCAGAAAACCGGCGGCGGGCGAATCGTCACCTTCGGTTCGGTCGCCGGCCTGCGCGCCCGGCCCGGACTGCCCGTTTACGCGGCCTCGAAGGCGGCGGTTCACAGCCTGACGCAATCCTTCGCCGCCGACTGGGCTTCGCTTGGTATCCGGGTGAACGCCATCGTCCCCGGACAGTTCGACACCGACATGGGGGCTCCCCTGATGAACGACCCAGAGGCACTGGCGGCCTACGTGAAGAAAATGCCCCTGGGCCGGGTCGGCTCGCCCGGGGAGATGCCCTCCCTCGTGGTCTACTTGTGCTCGCCGGCCTCCTCCTACGTCACGGGCGCTCTTTTTGTGATGGACGGCGGACTTACACTTCAGTGAGTTTTCCTCCAGCGATTCCCGAAATCTCGAGAGGGTAATCATGGCGCGGAAATACCGCATCGGCGTCGATGTCGGCGGGACCTTCACCGATCTCATCGTCGCCGATGAAGGAGGGCGGCTAATCTGTCTGGCAAAGGCGCCCTCCCGCCCCGGCAGCCCCGAGGAGGGGGTGATCGACGCCCTGGGCCGCGCCGCCGGCTCCCTCGGTATCGAGACGAAAGACCTTCTCGGCGGCTGCGAGCGCTTCGTCCACGGTACGACGGTGGCGACGAACGCTCTCCTCACCCGGCAGGGGGCGAAGGTGGGCCTGCTCGCTACCGAGGGTTTCCGTGATTCACTGGCCATCCGCCGGGGCATCCGGGAAAACGTCTGGGACCACCGCGCCCCGTACCCGCCCGAGCTTGTTCCGCGCTATCTACGTCTCCCCGTGAATGGACGCATCGACTGGCGGGGTGAGGAGAGCGCCCCCCTCGACGAGGCCTCTGTCCACACGGCGGTAGACCACTTTGGCGCCGAGAGCGTGGAGGCCGTCGCCGTCTGCCTGTTCAACGCCTACCTCAACCCGGCGCACGAGGAGCGGGCCGGGGAGATCCTCTCGGAGGCGCTGCCCGGAGTGTTCGTCGTTCTTTCTTCCCGCGCCGCGCCGATCATGGGCGAGTACGAGCGCACATCGACGGCGGCGGTGAGCGCCTTTCTCGGACCGCGCATCTCGGAATACCTCGGGGGGTTGGAGCAGGCCCTTGGCCGGATGGGCTATCGGGGGCCGCTCATGCTCCTCCAGAGCAATGGGGGAATGGCCACCGTCGCCCACTGCCGCCGCCATCCGGCCGCGCTTGTCCTCTCGGGCCCGGCGGCGGGCGCGGCGGCGGGGCGCATCTACGCCGCCGAAAGCGGCATCGAGGACGCCGTTTTCTTCGACATGGGCGGTACGAGTTGCGACGTGACCCTCCTGCGCGGCGGGCGGCCGGGGATGGTGGACCGCTCGGCGGTGGGCGGCTACCACGTCGCACTCCCCTCGGTCGAGGTCCACACCATCGGGACCGGCGGGGGGACCATCGTCCGGGTGGATTCGGGCGGCGGGCTGCGCGTGGGCCCCGAGAGCGCCGGGGCGGAGCCGGGCCCAGCGAGCTACGGCCGGGGGGGCGCGCTTCCCACCCTGACGGACGCGCACCTCCTCCTCGGGCGGCTCGACCCGCGCGGGCTGCTCGGCGGCGAGATGCCGCTTTCGGCCGATCTGGCCGAGGCGGCGTTCTCGGCCCACGCGGCGAAGGCGCTCGGAATGACCGCGCAGTTGACAGCGGCGGCGGCGGTCCGTCTGGCGAGCCGTCAGATGGCCGGAGCCGTCCAGACGATTTGTTCAAGACACGGGGCCGACCCGCGCCGGATGGCCTTGGTCGCGGGCGGCGGCGCGGGAGGGCTTTCGGCCCCGGTGGTCGGACGCATCTGCGAGATGTCGCGGGTAATCGTTCCGAGAGAGGCGGCGGCGGCCTGCGCCGTCGGGATGGCTGGGAGCCCGGTGCGCTACGACCGGCTGAGGAGCCGCACCCTCCGGCTGGGGGAGATGGATGATGCATATCTCAAGGAGGAGCTGGACAGCCTCCGCGACGAGGCCGCCTCGGAGATTGAAAAGGCCGGAAGCGGCCTCGGGCGCTTCTCGTTTACCCCGGCGGTGGACATGCGTTATCCGGGACAGGCATGGCATCTGACGGTCGAGGTAGGCGACCTGGCCGGGGTTGCTGATCTTACTGAAGAAATCGCCCGCCGCTTCCACGCCCTCCACGAAGAGACCTACGGCCATCACCGGCCGGGCGAGCCGGTCGAGATTTCCGGCTTCAGGATACGCGCCGAGGCCCCCGGGGAGGGCATTGCCTTCGAGCCCCCGCCTGTGAACGGAGAGGCGGCTCCCGCGCCCGTCTCCCGCCGCCGGGTTTATTTCGAGTCGGTGGACCGCTGGGAGCAGGCCGCCGTCTACCGGGGAGCCGATCTGGGCGCCGCCTCGCGGATCGAGGGGCCCGCCATCATCGAGGAGCCGACCACCACCGTCCTCGTCGAGCCGGGCGACACCCTCCGCCTCGGGGGCGGCAGCGCGTTCGTCATCGACCTGTCTCCAGCCAAACACGAGGTCCCCTCCGGAGAGGATTTAGCCGAGGAGGGTTCGGCGGCTCCGGCCAAAAACGAAGTCTCTTCCGAAGACAACAAAAACCCCGCCGGTGAAAACGAAGCCGACCCCGTCACCCTCGGGATTTTACAGCAGCGCCTCGATGTCATCGCCCGCGAGATGGGCATCATCATGCAGCGTACCGCCCGCTCGACCATCTTTAGTCAGGCGCACGATTTCTCCTGCTTCATCTGCGATATGGAGGGCGCCCTTATCTCCCAGGCCGACGGGCTGCCCATCCACACCGGCAGCGGCGGCTTCGCGGTGCGCGGCGTATTGAAGGATTTTTCAGATGACATTCATCCGGGCGATCTGTTCCTCCTGAACGACCCCTACATGGGCGGAGGCAACCACCTGCCCGACTGGACGGTTGTCGCCCCCGTATTCGTCGAGGGCGCTCTCGCCGGATTCGTGTGCAACCGCGCGCATCAGGTGGACGTGGGCGGCGGAGTGATCGGTACCTACAACTCCGACGCCACCGAGATTTTTCACGAGGGTTTTCGGATCACCCCGGTGAAAATCCATGATCGAGGCGAGCCGCGCGAGGATCTTCTTCGCCTCATCCTAGCGAACACCCGCGCCCCCGAAGTCATCGCCCACGATTTTGCCGCCATGGTGGGCAGCACCCGCGTCGGGTCGGCGCGGCTCGCCGAGATTGGAGGGGAGATGGGCCGGTCCGCGCTCGCCGCCGGGCTCGCCGGGCTGCTCGATTACTCGGAAGCCCTCATGCGCGCCGAGATCGCCAAAATCCCCAATGGGACATACACCGCCACCGAGTACATGAACACCGACTGCTTCGAGCCGGCCGAGATTCCCGTCAAGCTCACGCTCACAATAAAGGGGACCGGCCTCACCGCCGATTTCACGGGCTCGGCCCCCCAGATGAAGGGCTACAAGAACAGCCCGATCGCCAATACCTGCTCGGCCCTTTATGTCGGCCTCTCCTCGATGATGGACCCCCTGCTCCCCCACAACGAGGGTACCTACCGGCCCGTCGAGATCATCGCGCCCGAGGGGTCGGTGGTGAACGCCTCGTTCCCGGCCCCGGTGACGCTTTGCACCGTGTTTCCGGCCCACGAGATCGCCCAGTGCGTCTGGAAGGCGCTGGCCGGGGTGATGCCGGGCCGCGTCTCGGCGGCCTGGGGAAAAACCGCCTACCCGGTGACGGCGGGCTTCGATGAGCGTGGGGAGTTTTTCGTCATCTACCACTGGGGTGGCGGGCCCGCCGCGGGGGCTGTCGAGGGGCGGGACGGCTTCCCGCTCACCGGCAACATGCCCACCCTCGGGGCGCTCACGATTCCCAACCTCGAGCACTACGAGCAGGACTACCCGGTCCGCTTCATCCGGCAGACGCTTCGCCGGGACGGCGGCGGCCCCGGCCGCTGGCGCGGGGGGACGGGGGTAATTTATGAGTGCGAGATGCGCGCGCCGGTCTCCTGCTCGACGCGGGGGGAGTCGTGCCGGACGGTGACGACCTTCGGTCTCGGCGGCGGCGGCCCCGGCGCCATCGCCCGGGTGATGTTCGGTGTAGATGGCGCGGCCTCGCTTGATGATCTTCCCCAGTACGCCAACGTCGATCTGCCCCCCGGCAGGCTCCTCATCGAGGGCCCCGGCGGGGGCGGCTTCGGCGATCCGCTCCAGCGGCCCGCCGATCTCGTCGCCGCCGACGTGAGGGATGGCGTGGTGTCAGTCGAGAGCGCGAAAAAAGACTACGGTGTGGTTGTTGATGCGGTGACGTTTGAGGTGGATGAGAACGGGACGGGGGTGGTGAGGGGATCAAGGTGAGTG
>JAPYQX010000175.1 GCA_029937135.1 Nitrospinota bacterium | reverse complement strand
GTTAGGCGCAACCATGTCCGAAACAGCGCGGCCACCGGCATTCGCCTGACAGGCAGCCTCGCCAACACCGGGACGGTGCCGGTATCGAAGAATCATTCCGATAAAAACGGCGGCGACGGAATCTCTCTTGGGCGGTTTGATGGTTATGTCCTGACCAAGAACCACGCCAACAAAAACGCCGGAGGCGGGATAGTTGCTTACAACAACACCGACGGCGGCAAGAACAAGGCAAAGGGTAACGCCTTTTGCAATACGCCGGGGTGTTATGCCAATCCACCACCTCCTCCTATTCCGTAAACGAAAAATCCAATAGATATAACCTGCCCCCCGGGTCAAACCGGGGGAGCGTTTTTTTTGACGATATGACCAGCCTGGAACCTGACAATCGATAGCCAAAATCTGCCCCGAAACGATCACCACTCTCCCCTCAACAACCGCACAAAAATAATGGCGTGAGTGATCAGAAGCAGCGGGACGATCATTGTCGGGATGTACCAGGCCGAGCCCATGTCGCGGGCGGCGTTGTTCAGGGTGCCGATCGACACGGCGTAGAGAAGGTCCGCGGTGCCCACGATGTTGAACAGCCAGACCAGCGCGAGTGCCCCGACGCGGCCCGTGCGGAGGGCGGCGAAGGCAATCAGCGCCAGAACCCCGGCCAGAAGATCGCCGTAGGCGGCGGGGTTGGCAAAAACAGGAGGAAGCGGCTGGGCCACGACTGTTGGAACGAGGAACACCATCCCGAGGTGCCGGAAGGCATGGGGAAAAACCAGCCAGGACAGCGCTTCATTTGAATCTTTTTTTTCCAGCCAGGGAGCGGTGAGCCACCTGGCCCCCGCCCCCCACGCCGCGAAGCTCAGGAAAAACTGAAGTCCGAATATCGCCATGACATCCATCGTTTGATCTCCTCCATTCAAGATAAGTGCATATACACTTATACGAATAAAAAAAATCTCCCAATCAGGTCTCGCGGACCTCGCAGGTCTCGCGGGCGGCAGCCACTGTTTTATCGAGATCGCCCCGGAGGCTTTGGGCAAGGGGCTCTCCGAGGGCGGCGGCGAGGGCGGCATTGGCGCTCTCCCAGAGGGGCAGGGCGAGGGCAAGGACCTCGCGGCCGGCGGGGGTGAGGGAGAGGACGCGGGTGCGCCGGTCGAGGCCGGGGGCGGAGGTGAGAAGACCGCGCCGCTCGAGGGGCCGGAGGTTGCGGGTGAGGGTCGTCCGGTCGAGGACGAGGGGACCGCCGAGGGCGGTGAGGGTCGAGGGGCCCATGAGCTCAAGGGCGATGAGGAGGGAGAACTGTGTCCCCCGGAGGTCGGCGGGACGCAGGGCGGCGTCATAAAGGCGGCTGGCGGCGCGGCTGGCGCGCCGAAGCCCGGCGGACACGCAGCCCGATGTGGCGGCAAGGCAGAGGGCGTGCTCCGCATCGGTGAGAGCCGTCTTCGACTCAGGAGAAACCTGCCCCGGAGGAGCCTCCGGCTCCAGGGAGGTGATTCGCCGGAGGATGGACTCTTTAATGATCGGGGTTTTATCTTTGGTCATCTTTCGGGCCCATCTTTCTGACTTCATCTTTCGGGGCTCAACTTTCGGTCCCTATCTTTCGCGCATCATCTTTCTGACTTACGGGTGTCCTGTAATCGAAAAGGACAATCTCTCGAATGGGCGGCAATAAAAAGCGGTCGAGCCATACGCCGCGAAATACAGGCTCTCTTAGCTCTGGAATTTCAGCCGCTCAAACGGGTAGCAATAAAAATGGGCAAATCAAACGCACATAAGTGTATATACACTTATCTAATGAAGTCAAGGCTTTTGTGGGGTAATGATCGGGAATACGCGTATTATCCGGGGTTAGGGTGGGGCGGATCAGAACTCCTGGTCCACGGTGATCCTCACCCCGCTGGCGCCCACCACAACCAGATCAGGGGCGCTGCCCTCCATGTCACCCGGTTGAGGCGGCCCGGCGTTCCCGTCCGCGTCGAGGCGGGCCTTGAGCCGCACCCTGCCCTTAAGGCGTCTGCCCTGCATCATGACGTTGCGGTTTGTAATGGTGAACGGATAGGGAAACCGTGGATTCGCCACCCTCACGACCGCCAATGGCGGGCCGGGCCTCTCGGTCCGGGCGATTATATAAAGAACACGGATTCCCGCCGCCTTACCGGCGAGGCGAGGCGCGATCTCAATCGTTCCCGATATCGTGGGCCCAGTATTGGAGGGAGGAGGAACCGAAGGCACCGCCATAGGCGGCAGTTTCTTGCGGGGCTTCGCCTTTTTAGCCACCTTCCGAGGGACGGCTGTACCCGCCGTATCGATTAGGATATCCACATCCCTGGCGCCTATCCGGACGAAACCCTGCCTTCTTCCTTCATAATCCCCCTGGATAAGGGGCCCGGCACGCCCATCCCCGTCCAGCCGGGCACGTACGCGGACATTTCCGGAAAAAGACCTCCCCGCGAACATGACATCGTCTTTTGTTACGGTGTACCGATAAGGAAACTTAACCCGAACCAATCGCTGAACGGCAAGCGGGGGCCCTCCCCCCTCAGGAACCAAAACAATAAAAAGAGTCCTTGTTTGCCGCGCTTGCAAAGGAAGCGATGAAGACAGACGGATTATTCCGGAGACTGACTCTTCGGGTGGAGCCGCATTACAACCAATCAATCCTCCCCCCGCCAAAGAAAGGATTAACGCCAGACACAACCCACGAAATTTGCTCAAAATTCCTCCAAACTCCCTTAAAATCAGGCTCGGTTAGCTCATAACTCGGAATGTTCAGAAATAAATTCCTCGACTTCCTCCAAACTACTAAGTCCAGCCCTGCCCCCCACTACCCGGCAACTCATCGCTGCCAATGCATTAGCAAACTGGAGGATTCGAGGAATATCGAATTCATGAAGAACACCGTAAATAAACCCCGCATGAAATACATCTCCTGCCCCGGTGGTGTCCACCGCTTCCACCTGAAACCCGGGAGAATCATAAAAGTGCGCCCCGTCAAAAGCGAGTGCTCCGCGGGGACCCAGAGTCATCGCGGTGACAAGAGGGCCGAGGGCATGCAATTTTTGCAATGCCTCCTTGGGATCCGCGGAACCGGTCAATGCTTTCGGGAAATCCTCCGCCGCCACCAAATAATCAGTGAGCGATACGAGTACCTCCGTCCCCGGAACCACACGCTCAGCATCAAATGAAACAGGGATTCCGGCCTCTCGCGCCCACCTCGCCGCACAAACTTCCGCTTCTATGGAATGACCGTCCACATGAATAATTCGCGCAGATTTAATGAAATCTTCATGCACATCCTCGGGCCGTAGACTCACGTCCCGCCGCCATAAAATCGTTCTCCCGCCTCTGGCTTCCAAATCACCTTCCTCCTGGACGATGATTATGGCTAACTGACTCGCCAAGCCCGGCTGAACCACCATGCTTTCCGTATTCACACCAGCATCGGCGAGAGACGCCAACGAAAACCTTCCTTCCGCATCATCTCCCACCGCGCCGATTAACGCCGTTTCCATACCGAGCCGCGCCAAAGCGGCCATGGCAGTAGCCGCCTGGCCACCACCCTGCCACTCCAGTCCCCGGAGAGCTTTTTTAGTATTGAAATCAGGATAACGGTCCACGCGGCAAAGAATATCCACGGAGTTCAGGCCGATTCCAACTACGTCAAAACGGGGGGCTCTCATATCCGGCACTGAAACCCTCACCTAAAAAAACTCACTAAACCTAACCCCTTCAGGATCGACCGACTCCAGGGCGAAAATTTCATCACTGGAAGGTTCAGGGGTCTCGGGCACATTTTCCACGGAATTTAAAGCAAAACCCGTAGCATCCTTTATCATTTTTATCGTCACACCAGCATGCCGGGACTCAAGACACAATCGTCCCGCCACCATCCGAAAAATACAAAGCGGAGTGACTACTCTATCGACACGACCAGAGGCAGTGACATAACCGCAGCGCTCTGGAAAACTCCGTGAATCGTGCACAGTCCGCCAGAGCACGGTTCGCTTCGCCGTGGGGAGGATAACCGCACTCCCCGCACCGCCCGGAAAACGCACTTTCGCTTTCGCGGGGTCGCCGATGAAAGAAAGATTAATATCTCCCCGGGTGTCAATTTCGGCACCACTCAAAAAAGCAAGATCCAGCCCGCCAGAAGAAGAAAGATCGAATATATCGGTCAGACTAAATACAGAACTTGCCCCACGGTTGAGCTGCGCTCCAGTGGTAACCGTCGGCAATTTGAATGGATGCGCATCCACCCCTCCGGGGATATTGAGGTAAGTCAGTTGAGGTGCATGGGTCCTCCTGGCCAAAGCTACCGCCGCCAAGGGCAAGGTGGAGGCCACGCCATGAAAAACGCGCTCTCCGTTCTTAATTTGTCTGGCTAGAAAAACGGCTAGCCTGTCGGCCGTTTTGCGGAGGTCTGAAGAAATTTTTCTCACCGGCACACACATCCTCCTGAACAGCATTCGAGAGCAGAAATCCGCCCGCCCCCAAAAAACTCTCAATAAAATTACTGCCAGAACAATAATTTCCCCCGTAAACCTTTCTATTGACAAGTGTTGCGGTATTTTTTAGGCTGGAGCCTTGTTTTGGGGGAAATGGGCGATAAGCCCTATTGCTCAGCAACAAAAATCGTCGTTCCGCCCACCACCGCCTTGCTGGGGGACCGTCCTCATGACGGTCATTATGCCTGAAAATACAAATACATCCGAAGATTCGGCAGATCATTCCGCACCAGGAACGGAATCTACTTCACTTGAGACTATGGACCTCGAAGAACTGGGTGTGGGCTCTGATCGGTCCGCAGGAATGACCGATTCATGGATAATTGAAAAACAAAGCACCCCCTCGGAATCCAAAACTTCAGTCACCGAAGATACGAAGGACAAGAGCATTTATCGCCCAAACGAAAAAGATGAAAACTTTAATATTAGGCTTGACGTATTTGAAGGGCCCATGGAACTTCTTCTTCACCTCATTCGTGAACATAAACTCGACATATACGATATTCCAATTGCCTTTATAACAGAACAATACCTTCATCATATCGAGATGATGAAAATATTGAACATCGACATAGCATCTGACTATCTTGTCATGGCTTCTTGGTTAGTTTACGTCAAAAGCCGCACACTACTTCCTCAGCAGGAAGGCGAGGAGAACGCCGAAGAAGATCCTGAAGCTCTTCGCCTCGAACTTCAGCGCCAGCTACTTGAATACCAAAAGTTCAAGGGTCTAAGCAAAGCTTTCCGCCAAGCGGAAGAAGTGCAGGCTTGCATTTATCCACGCGGTGGAAATGGCGACGGCATCATGCTGGATCCCGCTGATATCGAAAAACCTCCGCCTCTTGAAATCTCGGTATTCGATCTTATCAGTGCCATACAAAAAATGATTGAAGACGCCGGGGAAGAAAGCATCCACCTCGTTGAAGTGGATGAGCTTGAAGTGACCGATCGCCAGACACATATACTCGACATGCTTGACATGGCTGGTTCTGAAGGCGTCGAATTCAACAAGCTTTTTGATGGCGACGGACCCAGGAGACTACTGATTGTTGTGACCTTCCTCGCCCTGCTGGAATTGGTGCGGTTAAACCTGATATTGGCAAGGCAATCCGCCATCTTTGAAGAAATACGAATTTACAAGGCGGTAAAAGACGATGACTAACCCAAAGAAAAATAAAATGAATCCCAAAAGCGAATCGCAAGAATCCGCTTTTGAGCTTGAAGAAAATGATTCCACATTCCCGGAGGCTAAGATTCACAAACTCGAAAAAGTCCCAGCATCCACCGAATCAAAGCATGCCGTCTTCGGTCTCGACGACTCCGGCGAGGTTGGAGAAAAACTAATCGCCTCAACACTGTCCGAACCAACAGCAGAAGGATTCGTTGGCGCCACCGAATCCCCTTCCTACAAAATCGCCGTTGCGGCGACAAACAACACCGTGAACGGGAGAACTCTAAATGACGGGGAAATACCCCTGATTGTAGACCTCAACGAAGCCAAGCAAATTGTCGAAACCCTTCTCTTTGCCGCGCATGAACCGCTTCGGCCCCGAGATATTTCGATGGTTTTTCGAGGTGTCGAAAACGTTAACGCCAAAGTTGTCCGGAAACTCCTTTCGGAGTTGGTAGAGGAATACAGGGACCGCACTCTCCAAATCGTCGAGGTCGCCGAGGGCTTCCGAATGTGCACGCGGTTGGAACAATCGCCGTGGGTAAGGCGCTTTTTCAAGGCTGAGCGCAAATGGCGTGTTTCGAATGCAGGACTCGAAACCCTGGCTATCATTGCTTACAAACAACCGCTCACAAAGATGGAAGTGGAGGAAATCCGCCGTGTGGACTGTGGAGTCGTGATCAGTACTGGGTTCAGTAGAGAAC
>JAPYQX010000174.1 GCA_029937135.1 Nitrospinota bacterium | reverse complement strand
CGGAGTGTTGGACGCATTGTCCTAGGGAGGGCTCATCCCGAGTGAGGGACCCACCCTCGGTGGGGGGCTGCCGCGAGAGATTGGAGCCTGAGAGCTTGGAGCTTGAGGGTGAGGGGCTCACTCCACCCCCCCCCCGCGCCCCGTCCAGTTCCCGGCCGCCGTGCCGCGCCGCCATAAGAAATTGGAGCCAGAAGGCACGGAGCTTCAGAGTTTGCAGCTTCAAAGTTTGTAGCTTGAGAGTTTGTCGTTTGAGGGCTTGGAGCCAGAGAGCTTAAAGCTTGGGGCTATGGAGGTTGAGGGATTAAAGCTTGAGAGATTGGAGATTGAAAGTTTGGAGCTTGAGAGATTGGAGATTGGAGCTTGATAGATTGCAGGCTGAGAGATTGGAAGTTGAGGGTGCGGGCTGATATCCTGCCGGGCAGTTAGCTTGTAGAAAAGCTGATAGCTTGTGAAAAGAAAGCCACCTCAGGGGAGATGAGCCAAATGAAATACGCCAGGGGCGAGGCCAGGGAATATGCGAAAGAAACCCTCCGGGGAATCTGGACCTCGCTTCCCTACCACTTCACCGAGGCCGACACCCTCGACGAGGCCGCCATCCGCCGCAACGTCGATATCGTCATCGACGATCTCAGAGTGGACGGGCACTACAGCGACGGCAACGTCGCCGAGTTCTGGTCCATGCCCCTTGAGGAGCGCAAGCGCGCCCAGGAGGTCATGCTCGAGGCCACCGCGGGCCGCACCCCCCTCATGGCCGGGACCCACCACCAGTCGGCCAAGGAGGCCCTCGCCCTCACCCAACATGCCCAGGACATCGGCTGCGACTTCGCCATCCTCCTCACCCCCTATATCGCCTCAAACAACGACCGGTCCGTCCTTGAGTTTTTCCGCTATATCGCCGAGCGGGTCGATATCGGTCTTGTCCTGTTCAACTCCCCGGGCGCGACCTACCCGATCAGCCCCGAGCTCGCCGGCGAACTCATCAAAATCCCCAACATCTGCGCCATGAAGCAGGCCGACCACAACCCCTACACCACCCTCCGGCTTCAGGAAGAGATCGGCGGCGAGATCACCATCAGCGTCGCCGACGAAAACGTCTGGTTCCACAACATGACCCAGCTCGGCCACCGCTGGCTCCTCACCTACACCCCGCACATGTACCAAGTGCCCGGCTGGCTCCCGATCAAGGAATACACCGACCTCGTCATCGCCGGGGACGTTGCCCGCGCCGCCGAGGTCTCGGCCGCCCTCACCCCGCTCCGCATGACAAACGCCAAATGGATCATGGAGCCCTGGCGCAAGGGGCGCATGACCATGGGCGCGATGAAAACCTGGATGGAGTTCATCGGCATGGCGGGCGGCCCCGTCCGGCCCCCGGTGATTTCCATCACCGACGCCGAGCGCGAAGCCTTAAAGGTAGATTTAGAAAAGGTGGGGCTGCTCGAGAAGGCGAGAGCTGGGATAGCCTCCGAGTGAAGAGCGAGAAGCCATCTTGAAAAACCCCCTCTCCCACCGGGAGAAGGTTGGGATGAGGGAGCGCCCTCCCGCGCGGTGCGATTTTATTCCTTCTCGTAAAAATTCACCGTCTGTGATTGCCGCGAGATGCTGGCCCTTTTTTTGTCATTTCGAGTCCTTCGGCTGCGCTCAGGACAGGCTCCGTGAAGAATCTGCTTGAAGTCGAGACATTTAAAATCAGGAATGACCTTCGTTCCTAGCGGAACGATCCTCCGGGCTTTGCTCGGGAGGCGCTTTTAATGAGGCTTGGGGGAGCGACATTTGAGGGGTATCTTCGGCGGGCAGTATGCCTAGGGAGAATCCAGAAGACCGGAAATTTTCCCCATGATCACGGTGTCCAGATATGGAAGCGAAACGGGCTTTTTAATATAATCGACTGCCCCCAGGTCCCTTGCTTGCTCCATTATTTCCTCATCCTGAATCGCCGTCATCATTACCACCTTCAATGCCGGATTGATTTCCTTGATTATTTTGAGAGCCGCAATTCCGTCCATCCTCGGCATCCGGACATCCAGAAGGACAAGGTCAGGTGATTTCGCCCTAACGCTCTCCACCGCCTCCAGTCCGTTTAAAGCCGTACCCACCTCCAGGCCACGGGCCTTGAATTCCTCGGCCAAAAAATCAAGCAAATCCGGCTCATCGTCCACGACCAGGATTCGCGCCATTTAGGACTTCTCCTCTACCGGAAGGTGGGCAATGAACGTTGCGCCTTAGCCGGCTACCGGGATGACCCTAAACCTCAACCCTCCGTAACACCCTCAATCGGAAACGGCTTGCCGTTCACCTCGATGGTGGATTTGAGGGGGACGGTCTGGGTGATCAGGCCCTCGGCAAAACAGCCGTTCTTGGCGTTCGTGATAAGGTGGGCCAGTTTTTCGGGCGAGGCGTCGGATTCGAACGAGAGATGGGTGTCCACCCCTTCCCATTTGTTGAAGACCGTGCCCTTGAGGACGGAGCCCCCGAGAATTTTGCGGAACCGGACTTTTACGCTCCCCCCCTTTACGTCGATTTTCATCATGTGCGCGTACCGCGCCACCTGGGTGAGCAGTCAGAAACCCACCCCCATCGCCATGTAGGCCATCGGGGTGGGGTACCTGGCCTCGCCGCCGATGCGGGCGCCCTCGTCGCAGAAGATCTCGAAATCGTCGGCCAGACCGCGCTTGAGTTGCACTGAGCCCTCGACCACCTCGGTATGGACCGTGGCGTCGGTGTAGAGGCCCTGTTGGGGCAACTCGGGTTTGTCGATAACGCGCTCGCCCGGGACTTCGCTGGTCGAGCGGCCGTCGATGGGGGTTTCCATGTTATTTCTCCATGTAAGATGCGGAACCGAAGGGCCCGGAATGACTATCTCCCTCACCCGTCCGGCCCGTAAATTTTGTCATTCTGAACGAAGTGAAGAATCTGCTTGAATTCGAGTCATTTGAAAATCACCAAAATCCTTCGTTCCCGCCGAAACGACCTCCTCATCCTCGCCGGAGGCGTTAATTCTTACTCAACACAAACACGCTTGAAACCGACCCCGGCCCGCCGAGGGTGTGGCCGAGGGCGCGCTTCGCGCCGAGGACCTGCCGCTTGCCGCAGCGGCCAAGAAGCTGTTCGGTGAGGTTCGCGATGACCCGCGCGCCGGTCGCGCCGATCGGGTGGCCACAGCTTTTGAGCCCGCCCGAGGTGTTCACGGGGAGCGCGCCACCGAGTTTGCTCGCGCCGCTCTTGACGAAATCGGGGCCCTCGCCTTTTTTCACAAAACCCAGATCCTCGTAGTTGAGGATTTCCGTGATCGTGAAGCAGTCGTGGACCTCGGCGACATCAATTTCCTCGAGGGGGTTCGTGATGCCGGCTTGCTCGTAGGCCTGGCGCGATGCTTCGGTGGTGGCCTCGAAGCCCAGGAAATCAAAGCGCGGGTTGAACTGGGTGTTGATGTAGCCGTTCGCGCACGATAGGCCCATCCCGTCGATGAGGACGTAGTCTTTTTTCCTGAAGCGCTTTTCGGCCAGGTCCGCCCGGCAGAGGATGACGGCGGCCGCGCCGTCCGTCGTCGGGCAACAGTCGTAGAGCCCGAGCGGCTCGGTCACGGGCGGGGCGTTCATGACTTGCTCCTTGGTAATCTCTTTCCGGAAATGGGCCTTGGGGTTGAGGCTGCCGTGGTAGTGGTTCTTGACGGCCACCTCGGCGAGGTCTTCCTTGCCCGCGCCGAACTCCTCAAAATACCGGGTCGCGAGGATGGCGAAGCTCCCCGGCGCGGTGCGGCCCTTCCCGAAGAGGGGGTGGAGTTTTTCGACGTGCTGGGCGACGAGGCTTCCCCTCGGGGGCACCTCGCGCATTTTTTCGGCCCCCACGGCGAGGACGCAATCATAAAGCCCGCTCGCGACGGCCAGCGCCGCGTTCCGGACGGCTTCCATGCCGGTCGTGCAGTAGTTCGAGACCCGCGAGATGGGCTTTGGATAAAGGTTCAGCGCCTCGGCGAGCGCCGGGCCGCCGGTGCCGTCGTAGCCCCAGCCGAGCGGGAGGTAGCAGCCCAGCCAGGCGGCCTCGATGTCGTCTCCGGTGATGCCCGCGTCGTCGTAGGCTTCGAAGGTGGACTCGACGACGAGGTCGTTGTAGGTCTGCTCGAAAAGCTCTCCGAATCTCGTCGTACCCACTCCGATGATGGCGACTTTTCCGGCGATGCTTTGGCTCATGATGGTCTCCTCGCTGAGGTAAAGTCCCGGAACCCGTTAAAAAAGCTCCCGGCCTCCCAAAAACTTTTGTGCGAAAGCGGCGTTGCCGCCTCAATAAACATCAGCCCCCAATCGGCTGGCTGGGTCATTCGTTCGGCTGGCCGGATTCATTATTTGGCCGGGCGGAACTTCCAGTAGTAATTATAGTATCCCTCGCCCTTGTGGAGAAGGCGAAAGGTCAACTCGACCGGCGTGCCGATGCTGATCGCCTCCTTGCTGCAGTCGGTCATCTGTCCGTAAAGGCGCCCGCCGCCCTCGATGTCCACCGTGGCCATCGTTATGTAGCCGTCGGGGGAGGGGGGAAGGTGATCGTGGACGAAGGTGTAGATCGTTCCGCGCTGTCCGAGTTTTATCTCGTCCCAGTCGTCGCGTGCGTTGCAGTTCGTGCAGAGCCGCTGGCGGGGGAACTGGACTTCTCCGCAGCCCCGGCACTTGCCCGCCATGAGGCGCATCGTCTGGCGGCTTTCCTTCCAGAGGATGCTGGGAGAGCTGAAGATGTTCAGCGATTCACCGGCGACGAGTTCGCGCGAGCGGAGGAAGTTGCCGTAGTTCGGGAGTGCCCGCGCCCGCCCGGCGCACCAGGCCACCCCGCGCCGCTCTTTAAGCGCGGCGACGCGGTCGGTCGCCCGGAGGAGGAAAGCGTCGCCCCCGCTCCCGTGCCCGGCGACGAGAATGTGCTCGCCCGGTTCTGCGCTCTGGAGGGCTTCCGTGAGCGCGAGCAGCGGCGCCGCCGCCCCGGCATCTCCCAGCCGCGACACGAGCGGCGCTTGAGGATAAGCCTCGGCGGGAAAGCCCAGCTTGCGGTGAATCGCCGCCTGGGTTCGCGCGTCGGGCGCGTAGATAAGCACCCGGCCCACGTCTTCTCTCGTTGCGCCCGTCTGGGCGAGAAGGCCCTCGACCGTCGCCACCGTCTGGCGGACGTAGCCGAAATCCTGAATGAACTTGGTGTCACCCGCCGATACCTGATCCTCGCCCGGCAGGCGCCAGCGGTCGATGAAATCCTCGGTCCACGAATAAACCGCCTCGATCTTGGCGGCGACATCCTCCCCCTCGCCGATGATGAGCGCTGCCGCCCCGTCGCAGAGGGCAAGCTCGTCCGGCTCCCCCGCCCGCGCCGGGCGCATCTCCGAGGCCACCACCGCCGCCCGCTTCGCCGAGCCCGCCTTCACCGCGTCGAGCGCTATCCGCAGCGCCGCCGTGCCCGCGCGGAGGGAGCCGCCTATGTCCGCCGTGAAGGCACTCTCGGGGACATCCGCCGCCGCGGCCATCACCGCCGCGCTCGATTTCTCGGCATAAGGGGCGCTCGTCGAGGCGAAATAGAGGGCGTCCAGATCAATCCCGCCCCAGCCGCCCGCGTTGATGAGCGCTTCCGTGCCCATCGTGATCGAGTCCTCGTCGAAGCCCGCCAGCGGGCGCGACGCCTTGGGGTTGCCTGTTCCCCAGACCTCCCGGACGGCGGCGCCCTCCAGGCGTTGGAAGGGGACATAGGCCCCCACGCTGATGATTCCGGCCATGATTGCTCCAGCTGAAAATGAACAGGAAAAGATCGATACGAACAGGGGCATCATTTTCCGCCCCGCGCCCGCAGTCAAGGGCTGTAGGGAGTTTTCGGCCCACCTCGGGAAACGGGCTTATATCGCCTCCGGCTGGGCTTCTATAACAGGCTCCGGGCACCGGGAATTTCCCCGGCGGCCCACGCTCGGGTATGATTCCCCCTGGCCGGGGAGGCCGCGCACAAGCTCGAATCTGGAGACCGCCGCCGCGATGAAAATGCACGTCGAATATTGCCAGAGGTGAAACTACCGCCCCCAGTTTGAGCAGTTGGCTCAAGCCGTGAAAGCCGCGTTTCCCGATATCGAGATCGCCGGAAACGAGGGTGGTAATTACCGCACCGGCGCCTTTGAGGTCACCCTCGACGGCAAGCTCCTCTTCTCGCACTTCGAGCAGGGCAGCTTTCCCGACAGCGCGGATATCGTGAGGCTGATCGGGGAAAATTTCTGAGAGTTTTTAACTTCCCTCACCCCAACCCTCTCCCGAGGGGAGAGGGGGTTTAATACTCCGGCGGATTCTGGCGGCTACCATCATCCCGGTTCCCGCCTCTTTTTGATTGGTTTTTAGTCCCCTCTCCCACCGGGAGAGGGGTAGGG
>JAPYQX010000504.1 GCA_029937135.1 Nitrospinota bacterium | reverse complement strand
TGTCTACTCTAAGCCGTTTGTTTTGGCGGGCCAGGAGTTTTTCCTGACCGCGAGCGTGGGCCTGGCCCTTTTTCCGGTGGACGGCAAGGACTCGGCCGCATTAATGCAAAACGCGGATACCGCCTTGTATCAGGCGAAAGAAAGCAAGCGAAATACGTATCGTTTTTTCATCTCCGAGATGAACCGCCAGGCTGTGGACCGGATGCGTATAGAGTCTCATCTGCGGCGTGCCGTGGAACTGGACGAATTCTTGATTTACTATCAACCAATTATCGACATTCATACCAACGAACTGGTCGCTGCTGAAGCCCTGCTCAGGTGGGAAAATTCCATTCTCGGGTTTGTTCGGCCGGATCAGTTTATTTCGATTGCCGAGGAAATCGGCCTGATTGTTGGAATTGGTGAGTGGGAAATGCGAAACGCCTGCAAAGAGGCCGTGAAGTGGCAAAACGATAGCCCGGTGCCGGTTCGAGTTGCCGTTAATATATCATCGAGACAGATTATAGGAGAGGAATTCACCGAGATAGTATCCGGCATTTTAAGGGAAACAGGGCTCCCTCCGGAATGTCTCGAATTGGAAATTACAGAGCGTCTTCTCATGGATGACCGGGAAGATATCATTAGTGTATTCGAGGCTCTCTCGAAGCTGGGCACGTCTTTGGCGCTTGATGATTTTGGGACTGGCTATTCTTCTCTGAGTTACCTGAAAAAGTTTCCGTTTAATTCCTTGAAAATTGATCGAACTTTTGTCCGGGATGTAACAACGGATTCCGAGGACGCGGCTCTTTCCACCGCGATTGCCGGAATGGGCCATGGTTTGAATCTCCGGGTCGTTGGGGAAGGTGTTGAAACCGAAGAGCAATTAGATTTTCTGAGGGAAATCGGGTGCGATCTCGTTCAAGGATACTATTTCGCAAAACCTCTTCCGGCGGACGAATTTCTTGAATTTCACCGGAATTGGACCTCACGGGGCAGCCTTGTGAGCTAGCCGGGCATTTTCTTTTCACTGCGAATAATCTTTTCCGTACGTTCCTAACCCTTCGAGTACAATTCCCCAGCCCTCTGTATTCGTATTTTCGAGGCTCCTGGAACTTTTCTCCAAATTGAAATAATCTGGCTACAAATATTCATGAAATTTCATGGATTTTCTTTCGATGGTTTTGTGCGCCTCGGGAGGGCGCGGTGGTTATTTTATCCGATAATTGACCATGTGAAGATGATGGCTATGTTTCCAGGGTTCCGGTGATTCGCTATTGGCGTTTATATGAATAATTTTCTTCTCTTGGAATCAAGCGCTCGGGTGAAAGCCATTTTAAGGCGGATTACGCGGTCTCGAAG
>JAPYQX010000173.1 GCA_029937135.1 Nitrospinota bacterium | reverse complement strand
CTTCGCGAAAGTTCCCGAGTCGAGAAAAAGAGGTTATAAACCTGGCCGCTTTATCTTAAATGTAAAGGGAGGCCGCTGCGAGGCATGTCAGGGTGACGGCACCATTCGCATGGAAATGCATTTTCTTTCGGATCTTTATGTGCGGTGCGGTGAGTGCCGCGGAAAGCGTTTTAACCGGGATACGCTCGATATCCGCTACAAGGGGAGCACCATCGCCGATGTGCTCGAAATGACCGTGGATCATGCCACCCTGTTTTTCGAGAATCTCAACGACATAAGCTGGAAACTCAAAACCCTTCAGGATGTCGGGTTGGGATATCTCCGTTTGGGGCAGTCGGCGACGACCCTGAGCGGAGGAGAGGCCCAGCGCCTTAAACTGGCGAAAGAACTTTCCCGGCGCGCCACCGGGCGGACGCTCTATATTCTCGACGAGCCAACGACGGGGCTTCATTTCGCCGACATCGAAAAACTCTTGTCGGTTCTTCATCAGCTCGTGGACCAGGGGAACACCGTCATTATTATTGAACACAATATCGACGTGATTAAATCGGCGGACTATATCATCGACCTGGGACCCGAAGGAGGAGAGGAGGGCGGCTACCTCATCGCCGCCGGCTCTCCTGAAGAAATCGCCGGGATCGAGGAATCCGCCACCGGAAACTTCCTCCGCGAAGCCTTCGAAAAAACGGCTCTCCTTTCGGGCGCCCAGGGATAGATCGTCGTTCGGACTGGATGGGTTTAGCTCATGTCGGGTGAAAAAAAACGGCGTATCGTCCTATGGATTGAGTACGATGGCTCCGATTTTCACGGCTGGCAATTTCAGCCTGGCCTGCGCACCGTTCAGTCCGATATCGAGACCACTCTCTCGGTGATGTGCGAGGAAAAGATTCGCGTCATCGCCTCCGGGCGCACCGACGCCGGGGTTCATGCCCTGGCGCAGGTGGCGCACTTCAATACCACTTCTCGTATTACTCCCCAGAAATTTCGCCTCGGGCTGAATTCGATGCTTCAGAGGGATGTTTCAATCACGGATTGCCGCGAGGCGGTGGACCCTTTTCATGCGCAATTTGACGCCGTGTGTAAGACCTATCGTTACAGTATATTGACGCGAAGGGCGCCGAGCGCCCTTAGGCGGAACCGGGTCTGGCACCACCGGAGGAAGTTGGATATTGACCATATGCGTAATGCCGCGGCCCACTTCATCGGTGAACTGGATTTCGCCAGTTTCTGCCCGGAAAATACGGAGGCGTCCTCGACGGTTCGCCGTTTGGATCGGCTGGAAATCACGGTGAATGAAGATGAAATAAGGGTTGAAATCACGGCCGAGGGTTTTCTGCGATATATGGTGCGGACCATTGTGGGCACGCTGGCCGAGGTGGGCCGGGGAGAGCGCGCGCCGGACTCTATTCCCGAAATATTCGCGGCGCGTGACAGGAACCGGGCGGGCCTGAAAGCTCCCGCCCGGGGGTTATGCCTTGTATGCGTGGATTACGGGGATAAACTTCCGCCTCCCGGCGATGGCCGGGGTGATATCGAGGAAACCGAGACTTGACGGCCAGGAGGGTATATGCGATTTTTTCAACCGGTCGAACCCGATTAATTCGTGGAGTTGGCGAAATTTAGAGGTAGGGAAATGATGAATCGTTGCGGTATTGAAAATTCATGGTCCTGGCGAATTGGAGCCAATTTCCAGTGGGGGGATCCGCCCGCGGCCGGTTAGATTCTTTCGAATCGATAAGGTATGCGCCATGGTGGATTCTCCGTATCCTCCATGGCTTTTTTTTATGAGGCGCCCATTTCCGGGCGTCCCGTTGAGGTAAGTATGACGCAACCGCTGTATACACCCGGCAGGGAAGAATTCGTGGAGCTTGCGAATCGGGGAAATGTCATTCCGGTTTACCGTGAGATCCTCGCCGATTTGGAGACTCCCGTCTCGGCCTACCTGAAGATTGCGGACGATCCTTATTCGTTCCTGCTCGAAAGCGTGGAGGGCGGGGAGAAATGGGCCCGGTATTGTTTCCTGGGGAGCTGCCCTTCCGCCGTTTTCGAGAGCAAAGGGAACACGATTCGGGTGACGAAGGCGGGTGAGACCCGCGAATTCCAGAGCGAAGACCCCATCGCCTCCCTGCGGGATTTGATGAAGGACTACCGTTGCGTGGATGTGCCGGGTCTCCCCCGTTTCTGGGGAGGCGCGGTGGGCTATATGTCGTACGACATGATTCGGTTCATCGAGCGGATTCCCGAGGTGGCCATCGACGACCTGAAGATGGCGGAGAGCTGTTTCATGATCACCGATACGCTAGTGATATTTGATCACGTCGCCCAGCGAATGAAGGTGGTGGCGATGGCGCATATTGGAGATAGCGATAGCGAGGGGGATGTGGCCGCCGCCTACGAGAATGCCGTCGAAAGAGTCGATTCTCTCGTCGCTCAGTTGGCCGGGCCGGGCGTTCCCCCGCCGACAGAGCCTCCCACACCTCCCGCGGAGCATTTGTCGGGCCATCCGGTTCCGGGGATACCCGGGTTGAACTCCTCTTTTTCGAAGTCGGAATTTGAAAGACATGTCGCTGAAACGGTCGAGATGATTCATGCTGGCGAGGCGATTCAGGTTGTTTTGTCGCAGCGCCTCGAGAGTCCCCTCGACGTTCATCCGTTCGCCATCTACCGCGCCCTGCGCACGGTGAACCCATCCCCCTATATGTTTTATCTGGGTCTGGGGGAAACGACGCTTGTGGGCGCCTCGCCCGAGGTGCTCGTTCGCCTGGAGGGCGATAGGGTCGAGGTGCGTCCCATCGCGGGGACCCGCCGCCGGGGGGCGAACGAGGAGGAAGACCTCGCCCTTGAGAAGGAGCTTCTCGCCGACGAAAAAGAGCGCGCCGAGCACATCATGCTCGTCGATCTGGGGCGGAACGATGTTGGCCGTGTTTGCGAGAGGGGGACGGTTCACGTCACTGAGCAGATGACGGTTGAGCGGTATAGCCACGTTATGCACATCGTCAGCAACGTGGTCGGAAAACTCGAATCCGGGAAGGACGCCTACGATGTTTTGCGGGCGACTTTCCCGGCCGGGACGGTTTCCGGGGCGCCCAAGGTGAGAGCCATGGAGATCATCGAGGAGAGGGAGCCGGTCCGGCGCGGCCCCTACGCGGGGGCGGTTGGATATTTCGGTTTTGACGGAAATATGGACACCTGCATCGCTATCCGCACGCTTTATGCCCGGGGCGGGAGGCTCTATCTTCAGGTGGGGGCCGGAATCGTCTCGGATTCCACACCCGAATTCGAATACGAGGAAACGATTAACAAGGCCAGGGGAACGCTTCGGGCCCTCGAGGTGGCGCGCAGCGGACTTCTTTAAGAAAGAGCCGTGAGTTTGAAGAAGCCAAGATTTTGAGGAGATGAAACGGTGTCGCGTGTATTGATGATAGATAACTACGATTCGTTCACCTACAACCTCGTTCAGTACCTCGCCGAACTGGGGGCGGAGGTCACCGTTTGGCGAAACGACCAGTTTGAATTGAACGATGTCGATGATTTTTCGCCGGAATTGATCGTGATTTCACCGGGGCCAAGCGTCCCCGAGCGGGCGGGGCACTCGGTCTCTTTGATCAAGCGGTATGCGGGAAAATATCCCCTCGTCGGGGTTTGCCTGGGACACCAGTCAATCGCGGTCGCTTTCGGGGCGCGCATCGTCCGCGCGGGGCGAATCATGCACGGAAAAACCTCCGAGGTGCGCCATGACAATAAGGGGCTTTTCAGGGATATGCCCAATCCGATGACGGCGACCCGGTATCACAGTCTGCTCATCGAACGCGAGTCGGTGCCGGATGATATGGAAATCTGCGCGGAAACCGAGGAGGGGGAAATCATGGGTATCCGGCTCAAGGGCCTTCCCGTTGCCGGAGTGCAGTTTCACCCGGAGTCGATCCTCACGCCCGACGGAAAATCCCTCCTGCGGAACGCTCTCGAAGGCGGGGCGGCGATCCTTTCATGAATCTTGAGGTTGAGGGCTTCCTCCGGGCGGGGTATTGTCGAATTCATGGAGGTTTCAGGCAAGAGGCCGTGCGAGGCCATCGCCCGGGGCGCCATTCGTAAGTAACTGTTTTTAATTATATTAACTCCTTATAAAGCAATTCGATGAGGTGAGTAAAATGATTCAGGATGCCATCGCAAAACTGGTTGATGGTCTGCACCTTTCGGCCGATGAAGCGGAAAAGGTAATGGATCAGATCATGACGGGCGAGGCGACCCCCGCTCAAATTGGCGGGTACCTCGTGGCGCTTCGCATGGCCGGCGAGACGCCCGATGAAATCGCGGGAAGCGTCCGCTCCATGCGGGCCAAGGTTACCCCGATAAAGTCGAAACATCCTCTTGTCGTGGACACCTGCGGTACGGGTGGGGACGGGTCGCAAACATTCAACATCAGTACAACGGCCGCCTTCGTCGTCGCCGGGTCGGGTCAACCCGTGGCGAAACACGGAAACCGATCAGTTTCGAGCAAGTCAGGGAGCGCGGACGTTCTGAAGGCGCTTGGCGTGAACCTTGAAATTTCACCCGAGCAGGTGGGGCGTTGCCTGGACGAGGCCGGATTTGGATTCCTGTTCGCGCCCGCCCTCCATGGCGCGATGAAGCACGCAATCGGCCCCCGCCGTGAGCTCGAGATGCGCAGTATTTTTAATATCATGGGTCCATTGACAAATCCCGCCGGCGCGCAGTGCCAACTCGTGGGCGTCTATGCGCCTCAATTGACGGAACTGGCCGCCAACGTGCTGGGGCAGGTGGGCGCGCAGCGGGCGCTCGTGGTTCATGGTCTCGACGGGATGGACGAGATTACCCTGACGGGTGCTACTCGTGTTTCGGAGTGGGATGGCTCGGAGGTCAAGACCTACGAAGTCCGGCCCGGGGATGCGGGACTCTCCGAAGCCAAGTCACAAGACCTTGTCGGTGGCTCCCCCGAGGATAACGCCAAAATTCTCCGGAGCATCCTCGGTGGGGATAAAGGGCCGCCCCGCGATGTCGTTCTCCTCAATGCCGCGGCGGCGCTCATGGCGGCGGGCAAGGCCACGGACCTTAAGGATGGTGTCGTGCAGGCGGCTGAATCCATCGATTCCGGAAATGCCATGAAGGCGCTTGATCGCTTAATCGAGGTCTCGAACGAGTGACGCTTAGAACCCAAACGGTTCTCGACGATATCGTCGAGGGTGTCCGGGAGGATATGTCCGGAGATCGCGGCAGGCGCTCGTTGGGTGAGCTTCGCTCGCGCGTGGCCGATATGCCCGGGACCCTGGAATTCGGGGAGGGGATCCGTAAACCCGTGTCCAACCCGGAGAATGATCGGATACGGGTTATCGCCGAGGTCAAGCGGGCCTCTCCTTCCCAGGGAACAATCTCCGAGGATGTCGATCCGGCCAAGGTGGCGGGCCGTTATGCCGAGGGAGGCGCGGCCGCCGTATCCGTTCTGACCGAGCGGCGGAAGTTCCGGGGCAGCATAGATGACCTTCGTGCCGTGCGGGAGGCGATTAGCCTTCCCGTTCTCCGGAAGGAATTTATTTTCGATCCCTATCAGGTTTTCGAGGCGAGAGAGGCGGGGGCCGATGCGGTTCTTCTCATCGCGGCTATCCTGGAAAAATCCGCCCTGGAAGATCTTCGCTGCCAGGCGGAGGAATTGGGCATGGATGCTCTCGTTGAAATTTACGCCGACGGGGAGGTGGAGCGTGTGCTTGAATCCGGCGCGCGGATTGTTGGCGTCAACAACCGCGACCTGAAAACATTCGAGGTGGATACCCGCCATACTTTTAAAATTCATTCTCAAGTGATGGCGGAGATGAAGGAGGATTTGATTTTCGTCTCCGAGAGCGGGATTTTTGGTTGGGAGGAAGTCGCGCCTCTCGTCGAGGCTGGTGTGGACGCTATATTGGTGGGTGAATCCCTCATGCGCGCCCCATCGCCCGAGGCCCTATTAAGAGAGCTGCGCGGCCTGAAAGACCAGGGTTGCTGAGTGCCTTGGCTCCGGAATTTTCCTTAATATAAGAAGTGTGGCCGGTTTCGTGCTGTCTTTGGTTTCACCGATATGTGCGTCCGGAAGCCGGAAACGCTTCATGGCAGTGTGTCATGGCGGAGTGTGCCATGGTGGAGGAGAGCCCGATGTATGAAGAGGTGAGTTATTTTAGTGAGGGGCTGAAAATCGCGGCTTATCTATATAAGCCCAAAGGTTGGAAAATGGGAGATCCTCCCGGCCCCGCGGTTATCTCTCTTCATGGTTATAGCGGGATGAAGGACGTTTACGGGCTCGATGTTCCACGGCGCCTCGCGGAGGAGGGTTATTTCGTCCTCGCGCCCGATCACCGGGGGTTCGGGGTCAGCGAAGGGGAACGCGGCCGGCAGCGCCCGCTGGAGCAGGCCGGTGTTTGGCCGGCTCCATGTTTCTTGGCGGG
>JAPYQX010000172.1:5516-6452 GCA_029937135.1 Nitrospinota bacterium | reverse complement strand
GCGCTCATCACGGGCGGGGCACAGGGCATCGGGGCGGCGGCGGCAAGGCTCTTCGCGAAGGAAGGGGCCGCCGTGGCGGTGGCCGATCTCGACGGGGACCGCCTCGGCGCCCTCGAGCGGGAAATCGGGGCGGCTGGAGGCCGGATGATGGGCGTCCGGGCGGACTGCGGAAAGTTGGGCGACATCGAGCGGATGATCGCCGAGACGGCGGCCGCCTTCGGCGGTCTCGATATCCTTGTCGCGGGGGCGATCTTCCGGCCGACAAAGCCGCTGATGGAGGTGACCGAGGCCGACCTCGACCGGGCTCTCGAGGTGAACGTCAAGGGGTATTTCCTGAGCGTTCAGCGTGCGGTGCCCGAGTTCAGGAAACGCGGCGGGGGCAAGGTGGTCCTCATTTCGAGCACCTTCGGTTTCGCCGGGGCCCCGAATTTCTCGGTCTACTGCACCTGCAAGGGCGCGGTCGTGAACATGGCGCGGGCGCTGACCTACGAGCTGGCGGGCGAGGGCATCAACGTGAACGCCGTGGCGCCGGGCCCCATCATGACCGAAGGGATGCGGGAGCTCATCGACTCGGACCCCACCATCGAGAGCCACCGGACGGCCAGCATGCCGCTCCCCCGGTTCGGGACCCCCGAGGAGGTGGCCGAGGCCATCCTCTTCCTCGCCTCGGGGCGCTCGGACTATGTCCACGGGCATAATCTCGTTGTGGACGGGGGCTATCTGGCGGTCTGACGGCAGGAGAAGGCTCCTCCTCCTCCCCCCTCGATCTCTTCTCGCCGTTCGTTTATATTGAATGGATAGAATTTACATTTTGTGGGGGGATTTATCCCGTTTCATTTCCTGGGGGGGATTTTAGAGATGACTAAGGCACGGAATATTCTTCTGGTGGCGCTTCTGGCCGTCTTCGCGGCGGGCTGCTCGGGGACCCTGACCACA
>JAPYQX010000172.1:0-5506 GCA_029937135.1 Nitrospinota bacterium | reverse complement strand
ACCACATGGTCGAAACCGGGGGCGAACATGGGCCAGGCGACCGCGGCGCTGAAGGAGTGCTCCCAGTCGGTCGGGCTGATGTACGACGGGAAGGGCCTGGCGGGCAAACCCCTCGCTCGGGTCTCGCATTCCAGCTACTCGATCTGGGCGGGAGACCCTTTCGAGAAATGCATGGCGGGCAAGGGCTACAAGTCGGATAACTAGGCAAGGCCGCCTAACGCCCACCGGCAAAATGCATGGCGGGCCAAGGGCTACAAGTCGGATAACCAGACGGAGGCGCCTAACGCCCGCCTGGCGGGCCTTTAGGCGCGCCGATAAGCTTGGGCAGATCGATTTGGCCCCGTGTCTCGAAGGGGAGCCGGGGCCGAAACATATCGTCCTGAAAGACCGTCCCTTTGACGATGTAGTCAAAGGGCTGGTTGGGGCGAATGTTGACGGCCTGCTGAAGGATGGCGAAGGTCGAGATCGTGGCGTTGGCCTCGACGACGGCGTCGCCCAGGCGGGGCAGTTCGGCGATATCTCCGGAGCTAGCCGTCAGGAACGGGACCCCGTTCAGCGTCAGGGCAAACTTGAGCCCCGTCGATTTAATGGGAAACGGATTCGGATTCTTTGGCCGGAGGGCGACGCGGAAATTCTGCTCGAAAAGGGTGAGCCCGGCGGGAATCACGTCCACGAGGCCGACCTCGATCGGCTCGAACTTCTCCCCCAGCCCGGCCACACCGCAACCCGCGGCAGCGGCCAGCCATAGAACCATCAAACTTTTTCTGATCGCCCGCGCCATCTTCCCTGCTCCGATATTCGTATGTCCCCGGACGATGAGCGGGAAACCGCTCTACGGAAAACCGCACCGGAGCGGACTATATATCACACCGCTTACCCGCTGGGTCCCCGGCTGGGCCTGCTGCCTGCGGGGCCTGCCAGGAGGGCTGGAGACTGAGTTTTAACACCTGATTTAAAACCCAAAAATTACAATCCCCTTACATCCCCCTAACATCTCGCCTCCGCGATAACCGTAGGTTGTTTTGCGTGACGTGGCCCTCTCACTCGGCCAGGCTCCGGCCCGGCCCTTCACCTTTCGCGATAAAGGCTACCCCGCCGAAAAGCGGGGACGCAAAGGCTCAAGTCGGCTCTACTCGCCAAGAACTCGCCGCCGATAGTTGGCCCGCCGAACGAAAGAGGGAGTTTCAGGCTCCTTCCGCGAAAGGCCACCAGACGGAAGGAGTTTTTTATGGAAGTTAATTCCACAGAAGCCATTATCAACGCGGCGCCGGCCCAGTCACAATCACAACCTCCGCCAAACCCGGAACCTGCCCCCCCAGCCCGACCTCTCCGCGCCCAGCGACAGCGGACCGCCCCCCGTGGACGGCGCCGCCAGCCCGCGTGGCGCGATCCTGAGCGCGACGGCCTAGGAACCGAACCCCCCCGCAGTGGCCATAAAATCGATAGCACCATTTTGAAGAGGCCTAAAATGAAAGTTGATTTCGGCGGAAAGAGACGGCCCTGATGGCCGGGGATGTCAGCGCTACCCAGAGAATTAGTCTTATTGACCCAACCATTATCAACGAGTCGATTACAAAAGCCATCGATATTGATGCGGCGAGAACGGACTATCTCAATTCCCAGGCCAAGGTGGCCATCGATCCCCCGCCGCACGTTATATTAAACACTGGCGCCATGCCCGAGGATCCGCTCCGGGGAAACATCGTAAACGCCCAGGTGTAGCGCCCTCTCCTCCTCGAAAAACAATTGCGATTTTCCCCCATCTACCGTTTATTTTGTGTCTGGCCTTCACGAATCCCTCCCCCGAACAACAAAGGTCCGTCTCCGGTTAAATTGAGGCGCCCCCTTTTTTCACTCCTGAGAACGGGACGACAGGCATGTGCCGGGAGAAATTGGAGAAGATGAATGGGAATGCGGCTGAGGTCATCCTAGAGGAGCAGTTCGGTTTTCGAGGCGCACCTGAAGCCGAAGTAGCGGTGCCCGCTGTCGAGGCGGCCGGGATAGACCGGCACACGCGAGGTCGAGCTTAATTCCTCGCCCTCGCGTGAGGTGTTCCCTCCGCGGGCGACGCGGGCGTCGTGGAATTTGAGGTTCTCGCGCCCGTCCTTGGGAACATAGGGATAGGGCCGGTAGAGCGATCGCGTCCACTCCCATACCTGACCCGCCATGTCGAGCGCCCCGTAGGGGCTTGCTCCCGCGGGATACTGGCCAACCTGAGCGACATCGTTCCTGAATCCGCCAAAAAAGGCGAGATCTTTCGCGGGCTTTTGATTCCCCCAGGGATAGAGACGCCCGTCGGCCCCGCGCGCCGCCTTCTCCCACTCGGCCTCGCTCGGAAGGCGCTTTTCGCGCCACTTGCAATAGGCCACCGCCCCCTGCCAGGCCATTTCACCGGCGGGGAAGTTTTCGTAGCCCTTGTAGACGACCCACTTTCCCTTAATGTTCATGATTTGGGTATCATTATCGTAAACGTCGAGATACATCTCCCCCTTGGGGCCAGCAGGGCCCTTGGCGCGGATAAACTCGGCGTACTGGGCCCAGGTGACGAGATTCTTGTCGATATAGAAGGCGGGCAGATGAACGATGTGGCCCGGATTCTCGTCGGGCGGACCGCCGCTTCGCCCCATGCTGAACGGGCCGCCTGGGATGAAGACCATACCGGCGAATTTCCCCTTGCCCTCGACAACGGCCGCGCCGGCGGTCATCGGGATAGCGATCTGTAACGCCCACGCCGCGAGCAGGGCGGCGGCGATGACCCGTGACATTCTCACCATCAGCTCACCTTCACCGATCCGCCCAGCTTCAGCCGGTAGTCCCACCACTTCCATCTGGACGGAACGACGGTGATGCGGACGCGAATCTTCTGGGCGACGGGGCCGTCCTTGTAGGTCGCCCACATGTCGGGGCCGAAGAACTGGTCGATAACGATCTTGAGTCCCTCGTGGTCCGTTCCCATCTCCCCGGACACTTCGGCGGCGCCCTCGACGATCACCGCGCGGAAGGGAAACTCGGCGTCATCGATGCAGAGGGAGACGGCCAGGTTTTGCCTCAGATTCCTGACCGTGACGGAATCCGAGCCCGTGCTGATGTGAAAGGTCCCTGCGCCCGGGTCGAACTTGTAGCAAATGGGGACGGTATGGGGCGAGCCCCCGGCGCTGACGGTCGATACCCGGGCCATCCTCGGTTCATTCAGGAACTCATCCATCTCCCTCGGCCGCTCGGCCATGAAACGCCCTCCTCTTGCTGTATACCCCGCCCGGTGGATTTTCCTGAAAACCCCGAGGCGACGGGTCCGATTCTCATTTTCTTTAGTGTACCATTAACGGGAGCCGGTTGGCCCGAAATCAAAGGAGGCGCAGATGGATGAATCCCCCGATCCGTTCGAGTATTTTTTCGACCTCCCCTGGTCGGACGGCCTTCCCGTCGTCACCCCGACCCCGGAGCGAATCGCGTGGATGCTGGGCGGAACAACCCGGTCGCCGGAGGAGCTGATCGGGCTCGTTCCCCCGGCCTTGAACACGGCCACCGTCGAGACGGTCGCCCAGCACGCCCTCATGGCGGGTTGCCGCCCAGATTATCTGCCCGTCCTCCTCGGGGTAATCGAGGCCATCCTCGCCGAGGCGTTCAACATGAATGGCCTCCAGGGGACGATGGGACCCGGCGGCCCCATGATCATCCTGAACGGCCCCTACGCCAAAAAGATAGGCGTCCGGGCGGGCACAGGCTGCTTTGGGCCCGGCTTCCGGGCGAACGCCACCATCGGCCGCGCCCTGCGCCTCATCCTGATGAACCTGGGGGGCGGCCTTCCCGGCGTCTCGGACATGAGCTGTTTCGGCAGCCCGGTGAAATTCACCTTCTGCATCCGGGAGAACGAGGAGATGAGCCCCTGGCCCCCTCTCGCCGCCGACCTGGGCTTCGAGGCGGGCGAGGACATCGTTACCGTCTATCCGGCCGAGGGGCCCCGCCAGGCGTTCGACGACTCGAGCGCCGAGCCCGAAGGCCTCCTCACCACCATCTCGACGGTGATGAGCTCGATGGGGATGTCAAACTCCTACATGCGCCAGCACATGGTCGTCGCCCTGAGCCCGGACCATGCCACCTTCCTTGATTGCGCCGGTCTCTCTCGCGGCGATGTGAAGCGAATTCTGTTCGAGAAGGCACGCCTTCCCCTGGGGCTGATGAAACGGGGAGGCCGCTTTCGAGGGGTGGCGAATTCGCAATGGCCCGGCTGGGTGGATTTGAGCGACGATGAGAGCATGGTCCCGATGATTCACGATCCGGACGATATCCTGCTCATCGTCGCGGGCGGCAGCCCCGGACCCCATACCACGGTGGTTCCCGGCTGGAACAAATCCAGCCGAACGACGAGCATCCGCTATCGGACGGACTGACATAGAGGCGATTGGCGATGGCTGATGAGAAGACCGATTTTCCGGCCTGCGAGTTCACGCAAAAGGGATTCCTCGGGGAGCGGCACTGCCCGCATCCCGGTGAATTCATGGAGATCGGCGGCCGCCGCCTCTGCATCTTTCACTGGGACCCCGAGGACGCCGGCGGCAAGCGCTCCAAGCTCGGGCTCTTCCAGCCCCGGTTCGCCGAGCTCGTCTTTCGATTCGGATGGGACCCCGACAAACCGGGCGTGGATTTGAGCGGCCTGCGCCTCGACTGCCGGGGGTTAGTTTTTCCGGCGGGCTTCGCCTACCTGAGCGGGCGGGCGGTCCCTCCGGCGGATTTTCACTACGCCAGATTCGGACCCGGCGCACAGTTCGTCAGGTCCTCGTTCGCGGGTGGCGCGCGGTTTCACTGGGCCGCTTTCGAGGAAAACATTTCCTTCGATCACGCCGATTTCGGGGACGGCGCATCCTTCGCGGGAGGGATCTTCGGCTAACGTGCCTCCTTCGACCGGGCTTCCTTCGGTGAGGGGGCGTCCTTCATCCAGACCAAATTCAGCCGCCTCACCTGTTTTTTTTCGGAATCCGTTTCGGCCGGGGCGCGATATTCGACGGGGCAGAATTCGCCGGCGACGCCACCTTCATGGGGACCCGATTCGGCGAGGACGCCTCCTTCGAGCGAACTCGTTTCGGGGAGAACACGCTTTTCGTCGAAAGCGCCTTCGAGGACGGGGCCTGGTTCACCGACGCGATTTTCGAGGTGGGCGCGGAGTTTTGCCGATCCGAGTTCCGGGGGTCGGCGAGTTTCGAGGGAATCCAGGCCAGGGGGCGTCTCCGGTTCTCGGGCGCCGAGGCGGGCCCCCGTGTGTTCGACGGCGGCAAGTGCGTCGTCAACCTTGAGAATATGCATTTGGCACGCTCCGAGGAGGTGTCGTTTATCTCCGTCAACCTTGAGCGAATCTCTTTTTTCGGGACCGACCTCTCGAAAATCACCTTCGAGGGTGTGTCCTGGCCCGAGGACAAAGCCGGGAACCTGTCGTTTCCGGGACGAATCGAGGCCGGGGCCTTCGAGGCGCGTCCCGGCGCCGCCTCCCTGACCTGGCTCGAGGCGCTCT
>JAPYQX010000171.1 GCA_029937135.1 Nitrospinota bacterium | reverse complement strand
CGATCAACTCGGCCCGATAGCCGACGGCGAGGTAGATGTCCTCGGTGCCGTGCGATTTGAGATTCTCGACGAGAATTTCGAGAATCGGTTTCTCGCCGACGGGGACGAGGGGCTTGGGAATCGCGAAGGTGAGGGGGCGCAGGCGCGTTCCGAGGCCGCCGGCCAGTACGATGGCTTTCATTAGACGCGGTACCTGCCCGGGTCATCGGTGCCGCCCGCCTCGCGGAGCCAGTCGATGGTCCGCCGGAGGCCTTCCTCGAGGGTGAATTCGGGTTTCCATCCGATGAGGGCCGCCGCCTTTTCCCAGTTGCCGCAGAGGCGCATGACCTCGCTCGTGCCGGGGCGGATTCGCTGCTCTTCGGTTTCGAATTCAACCTCTTTATCGATCAGCCCCGCGATCTTCACCGCCAGATCGCCGATGGAGATTTCCTTTCCGGTGGCAAGGTTGACGGTTTCCCCGATGGCGGCCTCGGCCTCGGCGGCCTTGATGAAGCCGTTCGCGGTGTCCTTGACGAAGTTGAAATCCCGCGTCGGGGCGGTCGCGCCGAGTTTCACCCGGTTTCCCGCGAGCATCTGGGTGATCAAGGAGGGGATAACGGCCCGTGCGGACTGCCTCGGCCCGTAGGTGTTGAAGGGCCGAACCGTGACGACGGGCAGCTCGTAGGTGTGAAAAAACGACTCGCCCAGCTTGTCGGCCGCGATCTTGCTCGCCGCGTAGGGGGACTGGGCCTGGAGGGGGTGGTCCTCGCCGATAGGCACATCCCGGGCTGTCCCGTAGACCTCGCTCGTTGAGGTGAGGACGACCCGCCGGGGAGCGGTCTGGCGGGCTGCCATGAGGACGTTGAGGGTGCCCACGGTGTTGACCTGGATAACTTCCTGGGGATGCTCGAAGGAAAACGGAATACCGATAAGGGCGGCGAGGTGAAAGACGAACTCCTGGCCCTCCATCGCCGCCTGGACGCCGCCCGATTCGGTGATGTCGTTCGAGAGGATACGAATTTTCCCGGAAATAGGGTCGAGGAAGCCCGCCGCGCCGCGCGAGGTATAGCGCACGAGGGCGGTCACCTCGGCCCCCAAGCCGAGCAACGCCTCGGCGAGATGGCTCCCGATGAAGCCGCCGGCCCCGGTAACGAGAACTTTTCGGCCCTTCCAGTCCATCGAAAATCCTCAAAAAATCGGCCCCGCCCGCCGGGCCCTTCGCGGAGAATCCCGAACCAATCTATACCATGTTAGCGGGATCGGTGGCGAGAAACCCACTTGGGCGTCCTCGCCGGAGCTCACCCGCCGGGGCCCGGCGCTCCCTTGGCGGGGTTGCCCCCTCCTGCTATGGTCTCTCCGGAAGCCGCGCGGCGCTCCGCCGCTCGATGCTCCGGCCGCCCCCGGGAGGAAATTTTGGTGATGATTAAATTCAGGCTCTCGCTGCTTGCGCTCACGGCCGCCCTGTTGCCTCCGGCGCAGGCCTTCGCCCAGGAGGCGCAGAAAATCGGCCCGGCGGGGAATCTCGTGCTGTCGGTCGTCTATGGCTTGGTTGGCATTATTCTCCTGATGGTGGGCTACAAGATTTTCGAGTGGGTCACACCCTTTTCGGTGAACGACGCCCTCTCCAAGGATCAGAACCGCGCGGTGGGAATCGTCGTCGGCGCGATTTTCATCGGCATCGCCATCATCGTTGCCGCCGCCATCAGCTAGGGCAGCCGCCCTCCGGGTAGCCGCCCGCAGGGCCTCCGGGAGCCTTCGATGTCCGAAGCGCCCGCAATTCACCCAGAGCCGGCCTCGCCGGCGGCGTCCGCCTCGGCCGTCGCCCTGCGCGTGCCGCTGGCGGACGAGCTCTTTTACTCCCTCCAGGGGGAGGGGGCGACGCTGGGCCGCCCCTCGGTCTTCGTTCGCCTGATGGGCTGCACGGTGGGTTGCGCCTGGTGCGACACAAAATACAGCTGGGAGGGCCCGCCGGTCCTGGAACTCTCGGCGGCCGATATTCTGGAATTTTGCGCCGGTCGCCCCGGCAACCAGGTCATCGTGACCGGGGGCGAGCCGCTCGAAAACCCTGTTTGCGCCCCGCTGGTCGCTCACCTCAAGGCGGCGGGCCTGCGCGTCGAGGTCGAGACCTCGGGCTACATCGAGCCCTCCTCCCCGCTGCTCGAAGCGGTGGATCAGTGGAACGTCTCGCCCAAGCTCGCCTCCGCCGCCATCGCCCCGGATAAACAGCCCACCTCCCTCGGCTGGCTCTGGCGGGCGAAGGAGCCCTACCTCAAGTTCGTCCTCCACAAGCCGGACGAGATGGCCGAGGTGGACGCCCTCCTCGATCACTACGGTCTCGCCGAATTTCCCTCCGAGCGAATCATCATCTCCCCCGGTGGAAAGAAGTTTGAGCACATGGAGCCCCGCCTCCTTCCCCTCGCCGAGGCCGCCCTTGAGCGCGGCTTCAGGTTCACCCCGCGCCTGCACGTGATCTTGTGGGGGGATAAGCGGGCAGTGTGAGTGTGGTCATTTTTTATCCACAGATTCAACCGCCCGTATCAAGGCCAAAAGTCAATTGGGGGTTTGTCTGGCCTGCGGGTCAAAAAGGCGCTCGCGGCTGATCTCGAGTTTCGCCGCGCGAACGAGCATCCACCGGCGGGGCGGGGTAGTTGATCTCAGTTCCGGCGCTTGCCCCTGCGGGGCGCACCATCAGAACAACGCGGGAGCGCGCCGCTGAGGGCGGAAGCCGCCAGCTGAGGGAGGGGAGTCCTCGCCTCGCCGAACTAACAACGCCCCGCCGCGGGAGATCGCGGCGGGGCGTTTTGTTGTGCTTGTCTGATAAATCTGCTTGACTGAAAAAAAACTACGCGGGGAGTGAAAGCCCCTCTTTTTGGGTGAGTTCGTCCCAGCCCTTTTCGACCCGCCCCTTGAGTTCGTCCATGAACTCGCGGGTGATGAAGGCGGGCATTTTAATATTCTCGTTCACCCGCTCGTAGACCCGGCCCGGCACGTCGTATTCCTCATCGGTGTAGCCCACCTTTTTCTCGAGCAGCCGGCCCCGGAGGTAGGCCCGCCGGATGGCGGTGTTCATCTCCTCCTCGGTGATCGAGAGGCCGAACATGTCGTTGATGCTGTCGATGATGTTGCCGTTGGGCACGCCGGCGAACTTGCAGGTGCCGATGAGGTCGTCGCGCGTGTAGTAGATGCCGGTCAGGACGGCATTCTCCCAGTAGTCGATGTCGGTTTTCTGGCCGTCGAGGATGAGGAGCAGGAAGGTCCTCATGCTCATGTGCCCTCCCGCGAGCGCCCAGGGGTAGCCGGGGTTCGTGTCGGGGAGGTAGGCCGGGTATTCGAGGCCCTTGCCCTGCATGGCGAAGGAGAGGTCGCCCATCTCAAGGGCGAGGCGCATCGAGCCCTGGCCGAGCTGGTTGCAGTTCCCGGCGGCGGTTTCCTTGATGAATTTCACCATCTTGTCGAAGTCGCCAAAGGCCATGCCGTCGAGAATTTGTTTGTCCGGGTTGCGGCGGTTCCAGTCCATCGCGTAGCTGATGGTGGCGCCGAGGCTGATGGCGTCGTAGCAGTAGAGATCGGCCAGCTCGACGAGTTCGAGGGCTTGTTCCTGATCGTAGACGCCGCAGTTGGCCGCCATGAGATCGAGTGGTTCATAGTCGAATTTCGCGCGGAAGCGGCCCCGCTTGGCCTTTCGCCCCTCGGCGGTCTCGCCCTCGGGCCGGTCGTAGATGTTCTTGTGGCAGGCGATGCCGCACTTGAAGCAGGGCTCGTCCTTGATGACGTAGCCATCCTCGTAGGAGCCCCGGAAAAGGGGTATGGCGTCGTCGTTTCCGGGGGTCTCGAAGTTATTCTCGGGCAGGCAGCCGATGGGATGAAGGCCCGCGATGTTGCGCCAGGTGCCGCCGCCGCCGTCCGTTTTGTGGGCGTCGCGGTAGTTTTTAGAGCCCGCGCCCTTGGAGATGACCTTGTTGGCCTCCTTCACTACCTCGCTCACCCGGGTTTTATCGTCGGGCGCCTGGGAGACGATGGCGATGAGGTTCTTGCTCCCCATCACGCCGCCGAAGCCGCCCCGGCCACAAAAGCGCGGCTTGTTGTCCCCGCTCTTGAGCTGGTTCTCGGAGCTCAGGGCGATAGCCGCCATGCGGTTGGTCTTGTAATTTTCGCCCGAGGGGCCAATGGCGGCGAAGTGGGCGTCCGCGTACTGGCTCTGAAGGTCCATGATCTTGTCGTGGGCGGTTTTTCCGAGGAGCGGGGCGGCGTCCACGAGTTCGAGGGTGGGGGGCCCGCCCACGGCCTCGCTTTTGATCACGAGGGTGACGGGTTTTTCACTCCGCCCCGTGAAGATGATCTCGTCGATGCCGGCGAAAGCGGTTTTCGCGCCAAACTTGCCCGAGCCGGCCGACCACATCGCCGAGGGCGCGCCCGCGCGAGTGCCCTTGAGCGGGCTGTAGCCGCCAAAAAAGGTGCGGAGGCCGGTCATCAGGTTGGAGCCCGAAAAACAGCCAAGTTCCATGACGAGCGGCGCGGCGGGGTCGTAGGGGTCCGACACGTCGTATCCGGTGAGGACCTTGAAGAGCCGCCCGATGCCGCCGAGGAAATCCTCGAGGTCGGCGCATGCCTTCTCTTCGATCGTGATTTTTCCGGCCGTGAGATCGATTGAGGCGCTCCGGTATTTATAGCCGGTCGGCGCGTTGTTTCCGTTCTTGGCGTCCGTCCACATGAGTGAGATTACCTCCAGATATTATTGGTGGGAAAAAGCGGAAATCCGGGGCACCAGGGTTGTCGGACCGCTGGCGTGCCGCCGGAGATCGTTCCTGAAATTTACCCGCCGATTATTCCCGATCCGGCGGAGCCGGGCAAGGGGAAGAGAGGCCGATCAAAACCCCGCCGGCTCCTGAAACTCGCCGAAAACGCCCCTGAGGACATTCGATATCTCGCCGACGGTGGCGTAGGAGTCAACAGCCTCGCCGATGGGTTCCATGAGGTTCGCCGTCCCCCGGGCCGCTTCTCCTAGGCGGGCGAGGGCGGCCTCGACCCGGGCCGGGTCGCGGCCCGCCTTTATTTTTTTGAGGCGCTCTAACTGTTGTTCGGCGAGGTGAGGGGAAACCGAGAAGATCGCCTGGCTCTCCGCCGCCTCGCCGGCGTGTTTGTTCACCCCGATCACGACCCGCTCGCCCGAGTCGATTTCTTTCTGCGTTTTGTAGGCGCTCTCGGATATCCACCGTTGGATCAGGCCGCGCTCGATGCAGGAGACCATCCCGCCCTCGGCCTCGACGGCGCCGATGAGCGACTCCATGGCGGCCTCCATTTCATCGGTGAGGTTTTCGAGAAAATAGGAGCCGCCGAAGGGGTCCGCCGTGCCGGCGACGCCGGTCTCCTCGGCGATGATTTGCTGGGTGCGCAGGGCGAGAAGGGCGCTCTCCTCGGTCGGAAGGGCCAAGGCCTCGTCGTAGGCGCATGTGAACATGGTCTGCACCCCGCCGAGGACGGAGGAGAGGGCCTGGAAGGCCACGCGCACGATATTGTTCTCGGGGTCGGCGGCGGTCAGGGTGCTTCCCCCGCATACGACGCCGAAGCGGAATTTCAGGCTCCTTGGGTCCTTCGCCCCGAAGCGCTCGTGCATGATTCGCGCCCAGAGACGGCGCATGGCGCGGTACTTGGCGATTTCCTCGAAGAAATCGGAGTGGGTGTAAAAATAAAAACTGAACCGCGGGGCGAAGGTGTCCACGTTCATCCCGCGCGCGGCGCACCGCTCGGCGTAGACGATGGCGTCGGCGAGGGTGAAGCCTCCCTCCTGGACGGCGGTGGCCCCGGCGTCACGGAAATGGGCGCCCGCGGCGCTGATGGTGTTGAAGCGGGGGGTGTGGGCGGCGCCGTATTCGATGGTGTCCACGATGAGGCGCAGGGAGGGCTCGGGCGGATAAATCCAGGTCCCCCGGGAGACGTACTCCTTGAGGATGTCGTTCTGGATGGTTCCCGTAATATCTCCGGGGGGAACGTTTTGTTTTCGCGCGACGGCGATGTACATCGCATAGAGGATCGCCGCCGTCGAATTGACGGTGAATGAGGTGCTGATTTCGCCGAGGGGGATTCCCTCGAACAGGGTTTCCATGTCGGCGAGGGTGTCGATGGCGACGCCCACTTTTCCGACCTCGCCCGCGGCTCGCTCGTCGTCGCTGTCGATCCCGATCTGGGTGGGAAGGTCGAGGGCCACCGAGAGGCCGGCGCCGCCCTGATTGAGTAAAAATCGGTAGCGCTGGTTCGTCTCCCCGGCGGTGCCGAAGCCCGAGTACTGACGCATCGTCCAGAGGCGGCGGCGGTACATCTCGGGATGAATCCCCCGGGTGAAGGGATACTTGCCGGGCTCCTCCTCCCCGGCGGCCGGGGAAACGTCGCCGAGCCCGTAGAGGGCCTTGATGGGCAGGCCCGCGTGGGTCACGAAGCGTTTTCGCTTGTCGCCTTCCGGCACGGCGCGTCTCCTGTCAGCTCTAGCG
>JAPYQX010000170.1 GCA_029937135.1 Nitrospinota bacterium | reverse complement strand
AGCTACAGCGACGTATTCCTCCTGGCGGTGATTCCCTATCTGTTCGGTATCGTGAATTTTCTAGGATACCCGGCCAATCTGGACGGCCAGCGCGGCCGGCGCGGCGAGGGGGCGGAGATGGCCGCCGTCCTCGGGCATCTCAGGGGCGCGCTCGCCCATACTTTCCGCCTTCCGCCGCTTCGCCGCATCGTATTCGAGTCGATGGGTTTCGAGGGGACCTACAAGGCGGCCAAGGATTATATCCAGCCGGTTATTCAACAGGCGGCCCTGGGCCTCGCCCTTCTCGCCGCGTGGGAGGAGCACAAGCGCGTCGCTCTTCTGGTCGGGGGCGTTTATTTTGTCCTGCATATTCTCTCAAGCGTGGCCAGCCGGGGGGGGTACCGGCTGAGCACCGCTGCCGGGGGCGAGGAACGGGCGGCGCGGTTCATCTGGGCGGGAACCTCGCTCCTTTACGCCGTTCTCGCGGCGGGGCTGTGGATGGGTCTTGAAAGCGTGGTCATCGCCGCTTTTATCGGCCTCGCCGTGGCTCAAAATTTCTGGCGGCCGATTCTGATCAGCCGAATCGACGCCCACGGCTCACCCGAGGCGGGGGCGACGGTGCTCTCCATCGAAGCCCAGGCGAAATCGCTTTTCGCGATGATGCTCGCGCCCGCCCTTGGCTTCGCGGTGGACAGGCTGGGGCTGGTGACGGTCGGGGTGGCGGGTTTTCTCGTGGCTGCCCCGTTCACTCTGATTGGAGGTATCCGGGCCGGAGGTGTTGGGACCGTAAGTAATGAGACTGGAGACATTGAAGCCGAAGCAGGGGGGCGCGAGGCGGGGCCTCACCCCTGAGGCGGGGCGCCACCCTCTTGAGACGATCCCCAAACTTGAGACGATCCCCAAAATAGCTTTGCGTGTGAAAAAGGCCGGGCGGTTTTTTGTGGCCGGTGGCTTTTTCGGGTTCGTCCGCGGCTTTGGGTCCGCCTTAAAGGGCCAACTGGCCCTCGGTGGGTTCCGCTCAGCAGAACCAGGATTCGGTGAGCCTCGGCGGGCGGAGCCGGCCGGGGTCGAGGGTGGGGGCCGCTCCGGCGCGATCAGGGCGATCGAGCGTGGTGGCGGCGGCGGCGCGAATCCGCGCGAAAGTATCGGCGGGGTCTTCATTCTTTCCGGCCGCGTCCTCGGCGATGGCGAGAATCTCCTCGTGGAGCCGATCCATCCTCGGGTCGGGATGCGACCAGCGGTGGATGAAATTTTCGGGGTCCATCTCGCCGATGAACGGCTCCATCGATTCCCGGATGAGCAAGTCCGAGCCCGGCGGGACGAGCAGCCGAATGGCAAACTGAACCGGGTCCACCTCGTCGATGAGCTCAAACTCCTCCACGAAATCCAAAAGCTCGAAATAATCGTCCGGCTTCGTCCAGGGGGTGAATGAGAGAAGCGAGGGCCGGATGGAGATTCCCGCCGCGCGGCAGGCCCGCACCACCCGGACGGCCTCCTCGCGGGTGTGCCCCTTATCGAGGTTTTCGAGGACGGTCTCGCTCAGCGATTCGAGGGCGGTGACGATGAAGGCGCAGCCCAGCGCGTTCAACTCTGCGAGCAGGCCCTCGTTCTTCGCCAGGTGCTCGATCTTGGCGGTGAAGTCGAAGGTGAGCGAAGGATATTCGCCGTGGAGCGCCCGCGCGACGCGCATCGCGTGCCCCGGCCCGTTCAGGAAATCGGGGTCGGCGAAGGTGATGTGCTTTGCGCCCAGGGCGGTGAGCGCCCGGACATCCTCCATCACGATATCGAGCGGAACGGCGAAAAACTGTCCGCCGTAGACGGGAGGAATCGGGCAGTGAAGGCACAGGTGCTTGCAGCCCCGGCTCGCCTCGACCGAGCCCGCCGGTAGCTGGTCCCCGTCCCTAAGCAGATGGGCGTAGGCGCCGAGCGGGGGAAGCCCCTCGCGGCGGGGGGTGAGCAGCGGGATTTTTTTCAGATTTGGCGCCGCCCGCGCCATGAGTGTACCGGCGCCGGGGACATCGACTTGGCCGCGGGTGTTGAGCTGGCCGCGGGCGCTGATCGGGCCGCGGGCGCTCGCCTGATCACAGGAGGCGTCCAGCGCGGCGACAAGTTCGGCAAGGGTCTCTTCGACCTCACCGCCAATTACGGAGTCGGCCTCGTTTTCGAGCAGGTAGTCCGCGTTCAGGCTGGCGTAGAGACCATAGAAGCAGATATGGCAGTCCGGGTTGATCGCCCGCACCCGTCGGGCCGCCTCGACCCCGAGGCGCAGGGCGGTGTGCATCGGGACGCTGATTCCGGCGAACAGCGCTCCGGCCGCTTTTTCCGGCGAGAACGGTTCGACCGCCAGATCGAGTGTGGCGGGCACGTATCCGGCCCGCCGCAGGAAAGCGAGCGGAGAGGCCAGCGCGATGGGTTGGCGGCCCAGCTCGTAGCATGAAATGAGAAGGGTGGCGCCGGGCGCCTTCCAGGGATTGTTCACCTTTGAATCCTGGCCGGCCATGCGTCCGCCGGCACGAAAAAGCCCCGGCGTAGGCCGCCGGGGCCGGTGCGCTTCAGTCGGTCCCACGGAAACCGGGGCCGGGACGCTTCAGTCGGCCCTCAGGTCGTGAAAGAGCTGCCGCAGCCGCAGGTCCCCGTCGCGTTCGGGTTTTCGACCTTGAATCCCGATCCCTGAAGGGTGTCCACGAAGTCGATGGTCGAGCCGTTCAGCAGTGGAAGGCGGTTGGCATCGACATAGATGTTAAAACCCTCGGCCTCGATAACGTGGTCGGTCGGGTCGTTGCTTTCGTCGAAATAAAGGCCGTAGCTGTGGCCCGAGCAGCCGCCCGCCGTCACGGCGACACGAAGGCCGAGGCCGGGTTTCTCCTCGCCTGCGATGAGTTCGCGCACCTTGGCCTCGGCGGTGGGGGTGATGGAGATGGAGATGCCCTCGCGGACATCGGGTTTTGTCGCGTCGAAGAGGTTAATCGCTGTATCGGACATCGGGTGTTTCTCCTTTGGGTGGATCGGTATCAAAAGCCGATTGAGATAAATAGTTCGAACAAGTCGTTTCGTTTCCTCATGGCGCTGTTGCGTCGCTCTTGCGGCGGGCGTTTTCGCCGGGCCTATCGGCCAGTTGCATCAGGCCCTGCTTCAGGCGGTCGTCGGTCAGCGGCCTCTCCAATCCCGCCGGGAGATCGGCGAAGGTCGCTTCCCTGAAAAAATCGGTCAACCGTTTTTGGGCGAGAGCGAATACCTCGTTCAACGAACAGAATTCCTCGATCTCGCAACACGATTTCCCATCCTGGCACATGACCAGGGTGATCGGCCCGTCGATGGCCTGGATGACCTCGAGAAAATTGATCTCCGAGGAGGCGCGGGAAAGCCGGTAGCCCCCCTTCGGGCCCTGGACCGATTTCACCACCGCGGCCTTGATGAGCACCGGCATCAGCTTGGCGAGAAACGCCCGGGGAATCTGCTGGGCGCGGGCTATCTCTCCGATGGTGCAGAGCCGAGCCGAATTCTGGCGGGAAAGATATACCACCGCGCGCAAAGCGTAATCCCCCGCTCGGCTGATCTGCATTCGGCGTATCTCCCGTGTGAGGCCGCTGTAAAAGTGTTTTCCGGTTGAGTGCGGTAACCATCAAACATGACTCATCCTGTCTGATATAAATGGATCGGGCCCAAATGTCAAAGGCTTTGGGCCGAAATTCCTGAAATCATATTTCACACTCTGTTTATCCACTTGCTTCGATTGGTGGGGAAGGGTGCGAATACCGCCCGAAAATTTACGTATTTGGCGAAAATAAACGAACTTGAAATTGGTTCAATTGTAACATACGCTGTAACTTATTGATAAATTACAGTTTGTAACTATATGTATGATTTGAATAAATTAATTTGACAGCAACACACTAAGATATTATATTTCCCTCAGTTTGAATGCGGCTCCGGCCACGAGCCATCCATCGGGTGGGCTGCCATCAACCAGATGGGCCGGACAGCCGGCCTGCTTCCCTGAAAACTGGATTTCATCGATGAATTTTGAAAAGTTCACTCATAAGACCCAGGAGGCCCTCCAGTTCGCCCAGGACCTTTCCGGGGAAAGAGGGCACCAGAATTTAATGCCCGCCCATGTGCTGCTCGCCCTTCTGGAGCAGCCCGGCGGCGTTGTCTCCCCTCTCGTGGGCAAGGCGGACGTTGATCCCGATGCCTTGCACAAGGCGCTCGATCTTGTCCTCGATAAGCTCCCGCGGGTATCGGGAGGGGAGGTGTATGTCTCCCCCGAGCTCAAGCGCTTTATCGAAAACGCGCAGGCCGAGGCTAAAACCCTTTCGGATGAATTCGTGAGCGGGGAGCACTTTATCCTCGCCGGGTTCGAACGCCGGCAAGAGGACGTGGCCCTCCTTTTCGCCGAGGTGGGTCTCACCCGCGAGAAGGTGCTCGAGGCGCTCAAGGAAATTCGCGGCTCCCAGCGCATCACCGACCCCGACCTCGAGAGCCGCTACCAGTCTCTCGAGCGGTTCGCCATCGACCTGACCGATAGGGCCCGCGCCGGAAAGCTCGACCCTGTCATCGGCCGGGATATGGAGATTCGCCGCATCATGCAGGTCATCTCCCGCCGCACGAAGAATAATCCCGTGCTCATCGGGGAGCCCGGCGTCGGAAAGACGGCCATCGCCGAGGGCCTCGCCCTTCGCATCGTCAGCGGTGATGTCCCCGAGGGACTCAAGGACAAGCGCCTGCTCTCGCTCGATATCGGCGCCCTTGTCGCGGGATCGAAGTACCGGGGCGAGTTCGAGGACCGCCTCAAGGCGGTGCTCAAGGAGGTGAGCGAGTCCGAGGGCGAGATCATTCTCTTCATCGACGAGTTGCATACCGTCGTCGGCGCGGGGGCCGCCGAGGGGGCGGTAGACGCCGCGAACATTCTCAAGCCCGCCCTCGCGCGGGGCGAGCTTCACTGCGTCGGCGCGACCACGCTCGACGAGTACCGCAAGTACATCGAAAAGGACGCCGCCCTGGAGCGGCGCTTTCAGCCCGTCCTCGTCGGCGAGCCGAGCGTCGAGGATACGGTTTCCATCCTGCGCGGGCTCAAGGAGCGCTACGAGGTCCACCACGGTGTTCGTATCCTCGACAGCGCCATCATGTCGGCGGCCACGCTTTCTCACCGCTACATCGGTGATCGCCAGCTTCCGGACAAGGCCATCGATTTGATCGACGAGGCGGCGAGCGCCCTCCGGCTTGAAATCGACAGCCTGCCCGAGGAGATCGATAAAAAGGAGCGCGCCCTGCTTCGCTACCAGATCGAGGAGCGCGCGCTCGAAAAGGAAGAGGACGAGGAAAGCGCCGAGCGGCTGGAGGAGATCCGAAAGCATATCGCCGATCTGAAGAACGAGACCGGAGGCCTGCGTTCCCGCTGGGCGGACGAGAAGAGGCTCATCGGCCGCATCCGCGAATTCAAGGGCCGGATCGAGGACCTCAAGGTCGAGGCGGAACGGGCCGAGCGCAAGGGCGACCTGGGCCGGGCGGCCGAGATTCGCTACGGCGAAATCATCTCCACCGAAAAAGAGCTGGCGGAGGCAAACGCCTTCCTGGAGCAAAAGGGCGAGAACCGGATGCTCAAGGAGGAGGTGGGCGAAGAGGATATCGCCGGTATCGTGAGCCGCTGGACCGGGGTGCCGGTGACGCGGTTGCTGGAAGGCGAGCGCGAAAAACTCCTCCACATGGAGGAGCGGCTTCACGACCGCGTTATCGGCCAGACCCGCGCCGTCGAGGCCGTCGCCGAGGCGGTGCGCCGCTCGCGCGCCGGAATCACCGATCCCGACCGGCCCATCGGCTCTTTCATTTTCCTGGGACCAACGGGGGTGGGCAAGACCGAACTCGCCCGGGCTCTGGCCGAGTTTTTGTTCGACGACGAGGCGGCCATGATCCGCGTCGATATGAGCGAATACATGGAAAAACACTCGGTGGCGCGGATGATCGGTTCCCCGCCGGGCTATGTGGGCTACGACGAGGGCGGGCATCTGACCGAGCTGGTCCGGCGGCGGCCCTATTCGGTGCTTCTTTTCGACGAGATCGAAAAGGCCCACTCCGATGTGTTCAACCTCCTTCTTCAGGTGCTCGACGACGGGCGCCTCACCGACGGCCACGGGCGGACGGTGGATTTCCGCAATACGGTCGTCATCATGACGAGCAACGTGGGGACCGAGGAACTCTCGGAATCGCGGATGGGTTTTCTGCCTGCGGACGCGCCCTCGATGAAGGACCCCAAATCGGCGCTGGCGGCCCTTCGCCATGTATTCCGGCCCGAGTTCCTCAACCGCATCGACGAGGTGATTCCCTTCGAGGCGCTGGATGAGGCGCAAATTCGCAAGATCGTCGATATCCAGTTCCTCCGGATCAAGGAGCGCATCGCCGCCCAGCGCGTCACGCTCCTCCTGACCGATGCGGCCAAGGATTTCCTCGCCGAGAGGGGCTACGACCCGGTTTTCGGCGCCCGGCCCCTCAAGCGGGCGCTCCAGACCTATTTGC
>JAPYQX010000169.1 GCA_029937135.1 Nitrospinota bacterium | reverse complement strand
GGGGCCGTGAAGTACCACCCGGCGGCGATAAAGACTGGGGTCACGCCAATTTTGGGGTTTGATGTTTTTGTGGCGCCCGGACGCCGCCACGACCGGGGGAACGGCAGGGCCGGCGCGCGCTCGTGGCACATGGTGCTCCTCGCGCAAAACGAGAAGGGCTACAAGAATCTGTGTGAACTGGTGACGGCCGGATACACCGAGGGAATGTACTATTATCCCCGGATCGACCGGGAGCTGCTCGAATCCCGCGCCGAGGGGCTGATTTGCACCTCGGCCTGCCTGCGCGGCGAGGTGAACGACGCCCTTTTGAAAGAGGACCGGGCCGCGGCCGTCGAGGCGGCAACTTATTATAAAGAACTTTTTCCGGGGCGCTTTTACCTCGAAATACAGGAACACGGCCTCGAGGAAGACCGTAAGGTTGTCCCCGAGGTGATCTCCCTGGCGAAAGAGCTCGATCTTCCCCTCATCGCCACCAACGACACGCACTATCTCAACCGGGGGGATCACGAGTTTCAGGAAGTGCTCATCTGCGTCCAGACGGGAAAAACCCTGAACGACGAAAAACGGATGAAGATCCAGAGCGAGGAGTTTTACCTCAAGACGGCGGACGAGATGGAGGCGCTTTTTTCGGAGGTTCCCGAAGCGCTGAGTAATTCACTGGCTATCACCGAGCAGTGCGATTTCGAATTCAACTTCGGCGGGAGCCACTACCCCGATTTCGAGACCCCCGAGGGGGAGACGAAAAAATCCCTCCTGAAGAAGCTCGCCGAGGAGGGGCTCGACAAGCACCTCAAGCAACTCTCCATCGCCGGCAAGGAAGCCGTGCGCTACCGTGATCGGCTGGCCATGGAACTCGGCGTGATTAATTCCCAGAATTACGAGGGATATTTTCTGATCGTCTCGGATTTCATCCGCTACGCAAGGAGCGAGGGGATACCCGTCGGGCCTGGAAGGGGTTCGGCGGCGGGCAGCGTGGCGGCGTACGCGCTCGGCATCACGGGGATCGATCCTATCCGCTACTCTCTTCTTTTCGAGCGATTCCTGAACACCGAGCGAATCAGCCCCGCCCGACATCGACATTGATTTTTGTATGGACCGGCGCGATGAGGTGATTCGCTACGTGCAGGAAAAGTATGGAAGCGACAACGTCTGCCAGATTATCACTTTCGGCAGCATGCTGGCCAAGGGTGTGCTCCGCGATGTGGGTCGGGTCATGGACATGGCCTACGGCGAGGTGGACCGCATCGCCAAGCTCGTGCCCAATGAATTGAAGATCACGCTCGACGACGCGCTTCGCAAGGAGCCTCGCCTCAAGGAGGCGGCGGCCCGCGAGCCGAAAATTCAAAAGCTAATGGATACCGCCCGGCATCTGGAGGGGAATATCCGCCACGCGGGGACCCACGCCGCCGGCGTCGTGATCGCGCCCTCGAAGCTCACCAACTTCCTCCCGCTCTACAAGAGCACCGGAAGCGGGGGTGAGCTTGTGACGCAGTTCGACATGAAGGATGTCGAGGGGCTGGGTCTGCTCAAGATGGATTTTCTGGGCCTGAAAACGCTCACCGTCCTGGACCGGGCGGTCAAGCTGATTCATGGGCTCGGCGAGGAGATCGATCTGGAGACCTTGGCGCTCGATGATGCCAAGACCTACCAGCTTCTATCGAGCGGGCGGACGACGGGCATATTCCAGCTCGAGAGCCGGGGCATTCGCGAGTACCTCCGTAAGCTCGCCCCGAGCGCTTTCGAGGATTTGATCGCAATGGTGGCCCTCTACCGGCCGGGGCCTCTCAACAGCGGAATGGTCGATACCTTCATCAATAGGAAACAGGGGCGCGAGGAGATTAACTGCTACTTCGATGAACTAAAGCCCATTCTCGAGAGCACATACGGGGTCATGGTCTATCAGGAGCAGGTCATGCAGATCTCGGCCGCCCTCTCGGGGTTTTCGTTGGGCAGGGCCGATGTGCTCAGAAAAGCGATGGGAAAGAAAAGCCCCGAGCTCATGGCCGAGCAAAAGCGCGATTTTGTTGATGGCGCGGTAGACCGGAAGAAAGACCGGAAAAAAGTCGAGCATCTCTGGGATCAGATACAACAATTCGCCGGCTACGGCTTCAACAAAAGCCATAGCGCGGCCTACGCCCTGATCGCATATCAGACGGCCTACCTCAAGGCGCATTATCCGCGAGAATTCATGGCTGCCCTGCTGACATGCGACCGCGACAACGCCGATAAGGTGATCAAGGATATCGCCGAGTGCCGCGAGATGGGCATCTTTGTCCAGCCGCCCGATCTGAACGCAAGCGAGAAGGATTTCACCGTCGAGGGCACTTCCATCCGCTTCGGCCTGGCGGCGATTAAAAACGTCGGGGAAGGGATGGTGGACGCCATCCTGGAGAGCAGGAGCGCCGATGGCCCGTTCGGCAGCCTGGTTGAATTCTGCCGCAGCGTGGACCACAAGCAGCTCAACCGAAGGGCGGTGGAGAGTCTCATCAAGGCGGGAGCGGCGGATAGCCTTAATGTGGGCCGGGCGCAGGCGGTGGCCGCGCTCGAGGCGGTGATGGAGGCCACGGCCCGGGAGCGCAAGAGCGTGGCGGCCGGTCAGGGGAGCCTTTTTTCCGGCGAGGATGACTCCCTGGCGGCTTTTCCGTTGCCCGATGTCCCGGAGTGGGCGGACAAGGATCGCCTCGGTTTCGAGCGCGATGTGCTCGGTTTTTATGTTTCCGGCCATCCCCTGAGCGATTTCGAAAGCGTCATCCGCCGTTTTACGAACATGGATTCAAGAAAGCTCGGTGAAATCGAATCCTCCCGGAAAGTGCGGATGGCCGGGCTCATCCGGTCCTGCAAGGCACGAACAACCCGCGCCGGCAAGCGGATGGCGACGCTTCTGGTCGAGGACCAGGATGGCACGGCGGACATGACGATGTTTCCCCAGGTTTTCGAGCAATATTATCAGGTCCTTGATACGGAGGAGCCCGTATTCATCGAGGGAAACGCCGAGGTCTCCGATGACGGAATCCAGGTCCTGATCCAGTCCATCGGGCTCCTCTCGGAGTGGAAAAAAAACAACACCAAACGGCTGGTTCTTCAAATTCATCCGGAGGAGCAGGGTTTCAGCTGCCTGAGCGCGGTTCGCGATTGTTTGGCCCGCTATCCGGGCGATTGTCCGGTGTCCCTCTTTCTTCATTTCGACGACCGGGAAGTCGAAATCTCGGTCGGGAGCAGTTTCGTGGTCGAACCAACGGACGAACTCAGCGCCGAATTGGGGAGTCTGGTGGGAGCCGAGGCGGTTTATTTTGAGTGATCTCGCCGGGAATGAAGAACTGCCGGGCGTCCGGGCCGCTTATCTGGGGCGCGTTTCCTTCAAGGAGTCCTGGGAACTTCAGCAAAAAATCCGGGAAGACCGCGCCGGGGACAAGACCGGCGAGGATGTATTTTTATTCCTGGAGCATGACCCCGTTTTTACCCTGGGAACGGGCGGCTCGGAGGCCAATGTCCTCACCCGCCGCCTCCTTTCGGGGGAAGGGGAGATTCCCTTGATCCGGATAAACCGTGGCGGTGAGGTCACCTATCACGGACCCGGGCAGTTGATGATGTATGCCATATGCGACCTGCGCAGGCGGGATAGAGATGTTCATACCCATTGCAGGCGCCTTGAGGAGGTATTCGTCCGGTATCTTTCGGACCTGGGCTTCACCGCCGAGCGACGGGCCGCCATGCCCGGCCTCTGGGTCGGGGGGCGGAAGATTCTCTCCCTCGGGGTAGGCGTCCGCGGATGGGTGACGATGCACGGAGTCGCGTTTAATATCGCTCCCGATCTCCGGTGCTTTGAGATGATTCATCCCTGCGGCGAGGTGGGCGCCCGTGCCACATCGCTCGAAATGCTCATTGGCGAGCCCCCGCCGCTTGGCGAGGTCGCGGAGTCGTTGGGGCCGGTTTGCCGGGATATATTCGGGCAGGAGATCGTCTGGCCGACTGAAGCAGCCGCTCGTTTTTCCTCTTTAACCCCGGTAGCCTCTTTAACTCCGGTAGAGGGCGCCGGTCCATGATGAGGAGACAAAATCTCGTGAGGGGCATCCTGATCCTGATTCTGGCGGGCGCGGCGGTTTTACGGATCCCCGGCCTGGCGGATGCGGCGGCGGTCGGCGGGGCGGAGGCGGTTCTTTCTCCCGATGTGTGGCAACTCATCACGAAGGGCGGCTACTCGATGATTCCCATCGGGTTCTGCTCGGTCATCACCGTCGCGGTTGTCATTGAGCGGCTGGTCTCTCTTCGCCGCGAAAAAATCCTCCCGGACGATCTGGTATCCACTCTCGAAAATCATCTGATGCGGGGGGATTTCGAGGAGTCGGTCCGCTTCTGCGAGAGATTCGAGGTGCCTTTCGCGCGCGTCGTCAGAGCGGGTCTCTCTCGCCGCCACCTGGGGATCGGCGAAATGGAGCGCGCCATGGTCGGTTCGGGGCAGCATGAGGCCACGGTTCTTTCGAGGAACCTGCGTACCCTGGGTGTGATTGCCAACCTGGCTCCGATGCTCGGTCTTTTTGGAACGGTCATCGGGATGATTCGGGCTTTCGCTGTGATCAGCCAGTTTGGAACCGGAAACCCTAGTCTGGTCGCCGAGGGAATATCGGAGGCGCTCATCACCACCGCGGCGGGGCTCATGGTCGGGATTCCCTCGCTCGCGGCTTACCATTTTTTCAAGTCCCGGGCGGACCGCTTCCTGTTTGAAATCGAAACCGTAGCGTTCGAACTCCTCCATATCATCGCCATTCAGACGGGGCAGGGTGGAACCCCCCGGAGAGCAACGATACGTCCCGCCGAAAAGACGGCCCCGGTTGTGGATTCCGAGCCTGTGGATTCCGGGTCCGGGGATACCGAAACTGGAAATTCTAAAACCGGGGAGCCTGAAATCGGAGAGCCCGAGCTCAGTGAGGATAAATAGGTGCGTTTCGGCTCGAAGACCGAAGATGACTATAGCCTCCAGCTCACCTCTTTGATTGATGTGGTGTTTTTGCTTCTGATTTTCTTTATGGTTTCGACTTCATTCGTTGATTTCACCCGCCGGATGGATATCCTGCTTCCCCAATCGAAGACGAGCACCGAGGTCGAGCGGGTGGAGAATTTCCTCCTTGAGGTCGGCATCGAAAAAAAGCTTTCGCTTAACGGGAAAGAAATCACGATCGATGAACTGGAGCGCCGTCTCATGGAGGCCAAGCGGGCCCCCGGCCGGCGCATCCTCATCATCAAGGCGGACAAGCGCCTGGATTACGGTTTTGTCGTGCAAATCATGGGAATAAGCTTTTCCGCGGGGATTCGGGATATTTCCGTCGCCGTGAAAGAATAGGCGGCGGGCCGTGGGTTTTTGATTCGGATGGGAAAAGGTCCGCTCCGGCATGTCCCCCTTTTATCGCCGTTCCTTTCAGTCGAAATTCTCAATAGGAAATAGGATGTGACTGAAAAGGCCCGGGACCCGACCACGGCATTTCCCGGAAAAGACGGCGAACCGGCGCGGCTCGTTTTGATCCGTCATGGCGCCTCGGGCGGTTCCGGGGAGGGCCTCCTCATCGGACGCACGGACGTTGACCTTCTCCCCGCCGGGGAGGAGCAGGTACGCGAAGCTGCCGGGCGGGCGGTTCGCTGGCTGAATGACGCCGGTGAAATCACGGTGGTATCGAGCCCGCTTCTTCGTGCCCGCCGGAGCGCGGAAATTTTCCGGGCGGAAGCTTTGAAACCGGGCCCGGGCAGTGCGGTTGTTGAGGAGACCCGGATCATCGACGATCTCATCGAACTCGACCTCGGGGACTGGGAGGGGAAAACCTACGAGGGGCTGATGGAAAAAGACCCGGAGCGGATGCACCGGCATTTCGATAATTTTCTCACTTCGAAATCTCCGGGTGGGGAGTCGCTATCAGACCTGGCGGCGCGGGTACGCCCGGCTGTAGACAGGCTCAGGACGGATGGCGCCGGGCGCGTGATCGTCGTTGCGGCTCATTCAGCGGTGAACCGGGTGATTGTTTGCGATGCGCTCGGCGCACCGCTGGAAAATTTTTTCCGGGTTGAGTTGGCTCTTGGTTCTTTATGCGTGATCGACTATCACGGGGAGGTTCCGCTCGTTCGGCTGGTCAACGGCTGAGTGAAGCCGATTGGCGGGGTTAATCGCTGTCCTTGGATTTTCTCTCCGCGCCCTTCTGCATCAATATGACCATCATGAAAAGGATGTTGAAGCTTTGGAGGACGAGCAGGATGGCGTCCACCAGTTGACCGTTCCGCAGCACGATGGCCGAAATTCCCAATGAGCTCTCGATGAGGTAGATGAAAAAAACGGTCTGGCGGTTAGACAGGCCCAGCGCGCTCAGCTGATGATGAATGTGGTCCTTGCCCACGTAGTCCAGCCACTGCCGAATGCTCCCGACCTTTCCCGAGGACACGCGGATGACCGAGGTATATGACGTGCCCCCCTCATATCGGTCCATGTTGGATGAGAGGATTTTCGGTACTCT
>JAPYQX010000503.1 GCA_029937135.1 Nitrospinota bacterium | reverse complement strand
CTCTCAAAGGTAGGGCTTCTCGTCAGAGGCCAGCGCCGGGCCGAGGTGGGAGAGCGTGTTCATCATCACCACCCCCCAGCCCCGGACCTCGTCAAATTCGATCAGGTTGATTGAGGCGTTATGCTGGCGAATCCCACGCATGTCGTTCAGATCGATATGGAGAATCCGGCAGAGGAGCGTCGTGATCGCGAGATTGTGGCTGACGGCGACGACCATCTCGCCCGGGTGGCGTTTGTGAATCGACTCGACGGCGGCCCAGGCGCGCTTCTGCAAATCGGGCAGGCTCTCGCCGCCGGGTGTCAGGGCCTCGGCCGGCCGCTCACGCCAAAGGTCCCAGAAGCCATTGTACTTTTCCTTGATGTCGGCGATCGGCATCCCCTCGAGGTCGCCCTGGTTGAGCTCGGCTAAACCGCATTCCTCATGAAGAGGAAGGCCGCCCAGCCCATCGGCCAGAATCCTCGCAGTCTCCAGGGCGCGGACGAGTGGGCTAGAATAGACCGCCGTGATCGGACGGCCCGCCAGGGGCGGGATCAATGCCTTGGCCTGGGCCAGGCCAACTTTGTTCAGGGGTTGGTCGGCGATGCCCTGGATACGTTTTTCGGCGTTCCAGGCCGTCTCGCCGTGGCGAAGCAGGTAGAGCAGCAACGGATATACTCCGGGCAGCGCTATCGGTGATTTGCGTAAGGGGCGCCGATCAGTTCTCGAATTTCAAGAAATCGTCCGGCTTGAGGTCCTCGAGCCACTTCTTGACTTCCTCGGTGTCGTCCTCGATGGGTTTTTCGCGGGACTCGGGCCCTGTGCCGCCGTCCTCGCCCTCTTCGGGCTCGGTGAATTCGATACTCTTCGCCTCCTCGAGCACTTTCTCATCGACGAAGATTGGCGCGCTCATCCGAAGGGCCAGCGCGATGGCGTCCGAGGGCCTTGAGTCGATTGAAATTTCCGAGCCGTTCATCGAGAGGCAGATCTCGGCAAAAAAAGTATTGTCGCGCAGATCGCTCACAAGGATACGGGTCACTGTCCCCTTGACGCCGTTGATAATGTTCTTGATCAGGTCGTGGGTCATCGGCCTTGGCGTCTCGAACTCCTCGATCTCGCGGGCGATGGCGTGCGCCTCGAAAATGCCCACCCATATCGGGAGAGAGCGCTCGCCCTCCGTTTCCCGGAGGATGACAATCGGAACATTCGTCAGGGGATCGAGAGACAGCCCTTTCACTTTCATTTCGATCATGTTGCTCTTTCCTCCAATGCCGCGCCTTGAGGCAAAGCCACTCCGCCGAGGTTGCTGACACTTCCCCGGAGAATCTCCACCTCAACCATCTCGCCGACTCGGGGGGGCGGTCCCTCGATATGGAAG
>JAPYQX010000502.1 GCA_029937135.1 Nitrospinota bacterium | reverse complement strand
AGAGTACCGAAAATCCTCTCATCCAACATGGACCGATATGAGGGGGGCACGTCAGGCTGTCTCGAAAAATAGGAAGTTTGGTCAGTACGGTCCGCGCGCCCTGAGCGAAGATGTCGCCGACGAAATCGCCGGATGGGTGGAGGGCGGCGGCGTACGGCTCGGTATTTCGAGCATCTCGATGCCGCTCCACAGCGCCAGGGCGTGCCTGAGTATCCGTCACGCGGGAGAGGGCGCATCCGAGGTGGCTGTCACGGTGGGAGTACCGTGCCGGTTGGGGTTTCCTCGGAGCGCTGCTTGATGCCGCCGCCCTACGGCCCGCGATGCGGAGAGCGCTGAAAGGGGTCATCAAAGCGGCCACATTTTCGACATGTCCGGCCTCTGCGCCCGCGAGGAAGCGCGGGCGCGAGGGGATTTTGACCGAAGCGAAGATGGTCCTCGCCGCATGACACGCCGTGTGATGAGTATAAGGACAAAAAAAGCCCCCTCGCCGCGAGGCCAGGGGGGCTTTTTTTTTGTAAAAGGTCCTTAGGCTTTTTTCGCCGAGGCGAGGCATTCCTGGAGGAGACGGCCGCCGCCCGATACCGGTTCATCGAAGCCCGATTTCAGGAGGGTGTGCCAAAGGGCGGTGGAGTTGCTGGTCAATACCGGCTTGCCGAGTTCGGCTTCAAGCACCTCGACGCCCTCGAGGGCACGGAAGTTCGTGCAGCTGATGAAAATACCGTCCGCGTCGGGGGTATCCACCTCGCGGGCAAGCGCCATCGAGCGCTCGGGCGAGAGAAACGCCGGGCACTCGGTGTCGAGTCCTTTTTCGGCGACAGTCTCGATTCCTTTCCCTTCGAGAAAGCTGACCAGTCTCTCGTTCAGCCACCGGGGATAGGGCGAGGCGATGGCGACGCGGGCGACGCCCATGGCGCGCATGGCCTCGACGAGGGCGGTCGAGGTCGTCGTCGCGGGGGTTCCGGTGCGCTCCTCGATGATGTCAATAATCTCCCGGTCCATGCCCGGCCGGACGAAGCTGCCCCCCGTGCATCCGAAGCACAGGGCGTCGAGGCTCGCGTGGCCGAGCAGGTCCGCCAGGTGAGGGATTTCCTCGATCATGTGGAGGAGGGTCTCCTCCTCGTCGTCGGTGTGCTTGATGCGCGTGAAGTGGACCGAGACGCCCTCGGGCGCCAGTCGCTGGCACTCGTATTCCATCACCGTGTTCCACGAGGGTACGATAAAGCCGAGTTTTTTCTTCCAGTCAGTCATCTTTTCTCCTCCTCGCCGGGGGATACTTCGGTGGCCGGCGCGCCGGATGGATTGCCCTGATATTTCAAGAAATGATAGACGAGAGAGGGGCCGCGCACAATGAGGGAGGAGG
>JAPYQX010000168.1 GCA_029937135.1 Nitrospinota bacterium | reverse complement strand
GGATAAGACTTTCTTCTTTTGCCCAAAACACTTTAGCAATTACTTCAGAACGAAGATCTTTTTCTTTCCCGAAGAAAGCAATCGCCTCTCCATACATCCTTCGGCCCTCATCTTGGTCACCACGTCGAAAGCAAATTATACCTTTTGTAGCCTTCAAGATATTCTTGTGTGATTCACTTAATGATCCTTCCTTAATTTGATTTGCAATCTCAAGAGCCTCATTTCCTTTCCCTAGCGAAGCAAGGGAAAAGGCGTGGTTGTTATTTAATAAAAAATTATCCGGAGAGGAAATCTTTCCCAACTTGGCAATTTTAATAGCCTCTTCATGATCACCTAGAGCAAGAGATGCCACATAGGAAGCATGAATGGACTCATTTTGTGGCCAAGTGCTCCGGCCCTCTTCACGGTTTCACTTATTGAATCGCTCTTCCTCATCACAAATATCCGCCAACCGCTTGAATGCCTCGATATCCACACTCGGGTTATCCATCAACTCATCCAGCAGCAACAAGGCCCGGTTGGTGGTTTCTTCCATCCGGTATGAACGGGGGTCCCAAAGAGCATGCCGGACTGGCCCTGTATCATCGAGGATGAGAATCTTCATCGCTTTCGCCTCTCTCTGCGCCATTTCCAAGGAAACTTAAACGTCCCTTCCCACATCCCCCTACGCTCGCCACGTGCCGCCTCTTGCGCAGGCATGTTCTGCTGGCTGAATCGCGGGTCTACAAACGCCCAGCCACTTTTAACCATCTCCCATCCGATATCCCGGCCATCGACCGCGCTCCTCGCCACAAGGCGGCCGTAGCTCCGCTTCCCCGTGGCAATGCATACCATTACCTTCCCCCGGATGAGCGCCGCCAGTGCTCCCAGCGCCCGCTCGCCACAAGCGTACTCGCGCTCCCGTGCGTCCAGGCATTTTTGCCGCATCTCCGGCGCATCGAAACCCGCAGGGCGAATATTCACCCCGCCAAGCAGGAAAGTATCGCCGTCAACGATCCGGCCCACTCGGCCCGCCACTTCAACAGCCCCCTCGGCGGAAATGGGGAGTAGGGACATCAGGGTGCTTATGATCACAAGTCAGGAACGAACTTTCATCTTGCTTCTCGTAATAAATATTGGGGCAATTTTGTGGCACTACAGCCGCTTCCTATCTGGAAGCGCCTACCCCTGCGGCTCGGGCATTTCGTCGGGCCAATCATCGACGATGCGCTGGAGGTAGGCCTTTAGCTTTTGAGGGTCAGTACGGACCGAGGTCTTGATCTTATTGACCTCACTCTCCTTCTCGATGGGAAAACGTAGGGAGTCCTGCACGCGGTTTGAGAGGTTGAACAGAGCGGTGACGGCGGTGAGCTCGACGAGCTCGGGGTCAGAGAACTCCTTTCGGACGATCTCGTAGACATCGTCGCGCTCCTTGGCGGTGTTGAGGGTGACGTGCTCGGCCCAGAGGACGGCGGCCCGTTCGCGGGCGCTGAGGTGGACCGAGTTCATGTAATCCTCGCCCGAGATGGCTTCTAGTTGTTCGTCGGTGATGCCCGCGGCTTGACCAAGCGCGGTGTTGTGCGTGATTCAGTAGGCGCAACTGTTGATCTGGCTGGTCTTGATGATGCACATCTCCTTGAGCTTCGAGGTCAAGACCCCACCTGCGCCCTCTCTTTGAAGGGCGGCGCCGAAGGCAAGATGGAGCTTGGCGATGTGGGGGATGTGTGCCCAGGCGCGAGCGGAGTTGGGAACGCGGCCTCGGAACTCCTCAGTGGCCTCGAAAAATTTCGCTCGCTCGCCGGTGGCCTGCGCCGGGTCGATGAGTTCAACGCGTGCTGTCATGGAAACACCTTCCTTATCTCGAATGAATCTGTTTTTGGGTGAATCAATTTTAGCACGCGAATCGATTTTGGGCTACATCCAGCACAATGCATTTTCCCAAATGCCTTATAGAAATCATTGTCCCCCGTCCCATTGCACTTCCACATCAGTTGGTCAGTTCTCATGTTGGTAGCCATCGAGACAGCAGGCGTGACAATAATTAAAAATAGCGCGATCACCATCAGTTTCGTTATCATTTCCCTCTCCTTTCTTTGCGCCATTTCCAAGGCGGGGTAGGAGATGGGTCTGCCCATAAGCCCCGCTTATCCGCTTTGGCTTCGGCTTCCAATTCCTTCAAGTATTGATCTTCTGGAGCATGCCGCTTGTACCACCAACAGCGGCCAGCTTTTACCAGTTCCCGGGAGAGAGTTTTCCCCGATAGCAGATACACCCTGCCGATTGTCCGTTTATATTTGTCTTTCCCTTTTAATTCGATGAGTAACACCCTGCCAAACGCAAGACGTCTTACAAGGTTGACGTGCCCCCCTCATATCGGTCCATGTTGGATGAGAGGATTTTCGGTACTCTTTCGGCATGACCGCCCGAATCGGGGGGATTTTTCATGTACAGGAAACAAGTCGTCAAGATACGGAGGTCAGGATACCATGAGTTCGGGCATATTTTTTTTTGCAGGACTTCCTTTAATGGTTTTCAGAGGCTCGCCATAGCCTCTCCCGTGACAAGAGCGGCACGGTAATCCTTCACCCAGAATTCCCGGTTCACTAGGCAAACTGGGGTTTACTCCCCTTCACCGCCGCGCTTCTTCACCCTCTCATCCGGAACAACTCCAGACGAAAAGATAAACGGCCTTGGATTTTTCGATGGAAAACAGGACCGGAGGTTTTCTATGCCGCCGGGGGGCGTCTCCGGGATCTGCGCCTTCGGTGCGCCCCGGCACCACCAGACGCGTCCCCACCGGGACTGGTCCTAGAGGGACTGGTCCCCTCGGAGCGAGCCCCGCCGGTAGCGATTCGCTCCCCGGACCAGCCCTGCCGTTTGGGAGCGTTTCCGTTCGATGCGGTGCGGCGCTTGTTGGACCCTGAAAACCCGGATGCCGCCCTGCGCTTGGAGGTTCCACTCTTGTGCGCCGCTCGCCCCGCCGGGGACGATTTGCGCGGATCCTGCCCCCCGGATGCGGCCTGCCTGGGCAGGGCCGAACCCCGGTGGGGGTGATTCTCAACGACGGTAATGGGCCGCTTCGTCACCCGTTCGATACCGCGGAGGAAGGGGCGCTCGGAGGCGTCGCAGAACGAGAGCGCGACACCCCCGGCCCCGGCCCGGGCGGTCCGCCCGACGCGGTGGACGTAGCTCTCGGGGATGTTGGGCAGCTCATAATTGACGACGTGGGTCACGCCGGAGATGTCGATGCCGCGCGCGGCGACATCGGTGGCGACAAGGACGCGGGCGTGCCCGTTCCGGAACCGCGCGAGGGCGCTCTGGCGGGCGTTCTGGGCCTTGTCGCCGTGGATGGACTCGGTCGAAATGCCCGATTTTTCGAGTTGCATGGCGAGGCGGCTCGCGCCCCGCTTCGTGCGCGTGAAGACGATCACGCGGCTCATGCCGGCGTCCCGTAGGAGATGGGCCAGGAGGGCGCGCTTGTTTCCCGTATCGACGAAAAAGACGCGCTGATCGACCTTCTCGACGGTGATGGTCCTCGGAGAGACCTCGACGCGGACGGGATCGTTCAAAATCTCCCGGGCAAGGCGCGAGATGTCGGATGGCATGGTCGCCGAAAAGAGCATTGTCTGCCGCTTCGCGGGAAGCGCGGCGATGATCTTCCGCACATCGCGCAGAAAACCCATATCGAGCATGAGGTCGCCCTCGTCGAGGACGAGGTGGGATACCTGTCCCAGTCGGGCATGGCCCTGTTCCACCAGATCGAGCAGGCGCCCCGGCGTGGCGACGAGGATATCCACACCGCCGGAGAGCGCGCGGACCTGTGAATGCTGACTCACCCCGCCCAGGATGACAGTGTGACGCAGCGGAAGGTGCCGCCCGTAGGTGCGGAAGCTCTCCCCTATCTGGATGGCGAGCTCGCGCGTGGGCGCCAGAATAAGGGCGCGGGGGACGGCCCTCCGGCGGTGTCTGCCGCCGCTGTTTCCTTTGCCGGCATCGTTTCTTTGAGCGTCTATATTCTCGCCGGGCCGGCTTGCGAAAAGATACTGCAGGATGGGCAGCGCGAAGGCGGCGGTCTTTCCCGTGCCGGTCTGGGCGATACCGAGGAGATCTTTCCCGTCGAGTAGTTGCGGGATGGCCTGATCCTGAATCGGGGTCGGATGAGTGTAGTTCTCGGAGCGAAGGGCGCGCTGAAGCGGCCCCGACACGCCGAGATCGGCGAACGAACGTTGCGTCATGTAAATGAACTTCCTTCTGCCAGAAGCCGCCGCCCCATAGGGCGGACAAGTGCATCGTGGCTTGTACCGCTTTCCACGCGCATCTGGAGAAGACGGAGGGTAACTGGATAGGTCTCGCGATAAGAGGCGCTTCCAATCGCAGGAAGCACAACGCGCGATCGCGAGAAATGTCAGCGGGGTTATGCGCTCCCGGCGTCCGAATGTCAAGGGGGCTGGAGGCAAGTGATTTCAATGGCCTGGCGGGACCACGGCACGCCATTCGCATCCGGGCGGACTTCCAATCTCTCGCCCGGCGGAGCGGAAGGAAGACTACAATGGAACGCGCGGCATGGTCCAGCGTAGCGGGTAGCGGCTTCCTGCGAAACGGGCCGAGGCTTCCTACGTCGCGGTCCGGCGGCCCGACTACGCCTCCCGTTTGGGGAATTTAAAGAACAAAACCAACGGAACGATAGCCAGAAACATCACCCCCAGGAACATATAAAGATCGTTGTAGGCAAGCATAATCGACTGCCTCTCCACCATCCTGTCGGCCAGGGCGAGGGATTTCGGGGAAGTGAGGCTCGAGGGGATCTGTTGCTGAAGGAGGGACTCGGTGATCCTGGCCTTGAACCGGAGAAAGGCCTCGTTCGTTTCCGTGATGTTTGGTATCAGGTTAATCCGGTGAAAGGCGACGCGGCGCTCCAGTATCGTCGTGAGAAGGGCGAAGCCGATGTTTCCCCCCATTCGCCGGGCGAGATTGAATATTCCCGCCGCCGCGGTCGTATCCTCCGGCGGGACGCTGCCGAGGGAAATCGTGAAAAGTGTGATGAATATAAAGGGCGCTCCCATCCCGAGAAGAATCAGGCCGGGAAGCATGTTCCAAAAGCCCGCATCGAGAGAGAGGCCGGAGAAAACCGCCATTCCGAAAATGATCAGGGCGGCCCCGACCGGGATGAAATAACGCGAATCGACATACCTGAACAGGCGTCCCACCACGATCAGGGTCAGGAACAGCATGACCCCCCTGGGCGCCATGATCATCCCGGCGTGATAGGGCGTGTATTGAAGAAGGTCCTGGAGAAACTGGGGCAGAATAAATGTCGTCCCGAACTGGGCGATGCCGAAGATGAGCATGATGCCCGATCCGACGGCCAGGGGAATGTTCCGAAGCACCCGTAAATCCACGATGGGCTCGTTAGTGCGGAGTTCCCACAACACCAGCGCAACGAGGGAAATTGCCGTGATGGCGGTAACGGCGATGATCCAGTTCGAATCGAACCAATTCTCCTCCTGGCCCCGTTCCAACACGATTTGAACGCCCGTGATCGCTATGGTGAGGAAAGCGATCCCCGCCCAATCGACCTTCTGAATCCCCCGCTTCAGGTACGGCGGGTCTTTCACGTAGGCGTTTACCAGAAGAAAGCCCACGATGGCGAAAGGAACATTGATGTAGAAAATCCAGGGCCACCCGAATTCCTCCGTGAGATAGCCCCCCACCACCGGCCCGAGAGCCGGCGCCAGGACAACCCCCATTCCGAATCTCGCCATCGCGGCGCCGTGCAGTCTCGGCGGATAGGACTCCCTCAAAATCGCCTGGGAAATCGGGACCAGGCTCCCCCCCCCGCTCCCTGGAGAATTCGGTAAATGATCATTTCGTTGAAGGTGGTCGCCGTGCCGGCCAACACGGAGCCGAGGGTGAAAACAACGATGGGATATGAGGAGAAACCGTTTCCGGCCCAGGAGCGTGCTCCACCAGGCGGACATGACGATCATGATGACCTGAGCGATGGTGTAGCTGCTGGCGACCCAGGTGATCATGGAAAGATCGACCCCGAAGGCCCCCCGCATATTTCTGAGGGCGACGTTTACAATCGTCGAATCCAGGACCGAGATGAACGCCGCGAACATCACGGCGAACGTCACCATCCTCCGCTTGCCGACGGGGAGGCCATGCTCGGCGGCGGCTTCCCCGCCGCGCATGGGGGCGGAGGATTCCGTATTCCGGCTCAACGGGGGATGGTCGTGTTTTTCTGCGTGCGGCTCGGATAGGCCAGAAGGCGGGAGCCGCTTCGGTCGCGCACATCGACCCGCACCTTGGCGGACATTCCGACCAACAGAGGATACCGGGGAGGAGGAGATTCATCCAGTAAAATCTTGACGGGGATGCGGCGCATGATTTTCACCCAATTGCCCGTGGCGTTCTCGGCGGGAAGAAGGGAAAACGCGTCGCCCGTTCCGGAGTAGACACTGCCCACACGGCCCGTGAAAGGATGCTCCGGATAGGCGTCAACGGTAATCGTGACCGGTTGTCCCACATGAATATCCTCAAGCTGGACCTCCTTGAAATTCGCCCGGATATAAGCCTTGTGCAGCTGAACGACGACAAGCAGGGGGCACTCAACTCTCTCCTGCTGGTCCAGATCGCCGT
>JAPYQX010000167.1 GCA_029937135.1 Nitrospinota bacterium | reverse complement strand
GGAGAGGAGGTCAATCTCGATGTGCCGCCCGGCCCCGCGCACAGCCAGTGACGCGCCCAGGAGGCCGAGCCAGAGAAGCCCCTGCCGCAGGAGGAGGTCGGCCCCGAGGATTCCGGTGTTGAATACGTTGCGGAGGACGACCTGGACAAAGCCGGTGAGGAGCATGACGAACAGGAGTGTGATGAGCGCCCTGCGCTCCAGGCGGGCGAGCGCGGTGTCGAACGACGCCCAGCGCGTCCTGAAAACGCCGATCATTTTCCCGAGGATTTCCCGGCGCGCAGACGGGAGAGGACGCCCTCGGCGCGCGCGATCAACTCGCGGGGGATGAGCGTACCGGCGAGTTTTTCGCGTGCTTTACCGCCCACCCGGCGCATCTCGGCGAGCGCGGCCTTCGAGGGTCTGGGTGAAACGGTGAGCCCGCGTTTCGTCATCGCCCGGATGGCGCGTTCGTTTTCCTCCCGGGTGAGGCGGCGCAGCTCGCGCATCCGCGTGCGGGTGAGTTTGATGAGTAACGCGCCGTACTCGTCTCCCAACCTCTTGAATCGGTTTTGCTTCATCACGAGGGCGCCCGTGACGTTCGCCATCGGGACCGGGCTGATGTGGCGCACCTTGGTGAACCACTGGAGCGCGACGGCGCCGAGTGGGCTGATGTAGACGGTGTTGACGAGGCCGGTCTGGAGCGAGGTGAGCACGTCCGTGACCGCGAGCGGAATCGGCCTCACCCCCATCGCCTCGAAGTAGGCCCGCGCGAGTGGATCGCCCTCCCACAACCACACTTTTTGTTTCGACAGATCAGCGGCCGAGGCGACCGGGTTTTTCGAGAAGAAATGCGCGAAACCCACCTCAGACCAGCCGAGGAGAACATAACCCTTCTTGAGGAGCGCCTCCTCGAACCAGCCGTCGAGCTCTCCGTGCACGGCGTCCACCTCGGTGTAGCTCCTGAAAAAGAAGGGAAGCTCGAACAGGCGCGCCGCGGGCAAAATCTCGCCCAGACCTACCCCCGTAAAACCTGCTGCGTGGAGCTGGCCGACGCGGAGCTTGCGGACAACGTCCTTTTCGTTACCCGAGACGCCGCCCGGGTAGATGCGGAAGCGCACGGCTTTTTTCGTGGCTTCGCGGATGTCGCGGTCGAGCCCGCGCATCGTGCGCATCCAGGTGGTCCCCTCGGGCGCGAGGCTGGCGAACTTGATGACGTGCTTTCGCGCCGCCTCCGCCGCCTGCGGTGTGGCGATCAGGGAAGTGAACAAAAGAGCCGCCGGGACGATCAAAAGGGCCGCGAAAAATTTTAGGGTCATCGGTTTCCGGGCTATCAATTTCCAGGTCATCGGTTTTTGAATTATCAAAATAGCTCTTCCATCTGTTCGCGAAGCTCCCGGGCGCGGAGGCGGGCGAGGGCGTTGGCCAGCGCCTGGGCGGGCAGGAGGCCCTCGGGCGCTTTTTCGATCTCATCGAGCAGGCGGGTGAACAGTTTTTTGTCCTGCGCCTGGACGGCGAAGTAGCGCGCGTAGAGGAGCTTCGCCATCAGAAAGCGGCCTTCCGTAGCCGAAACGGCGCGGTCGAAGGCGGCCTTCGCCTTTTTGGGGTCCCCGCCCATGCGGCGGGAGCGGCTCCCCCAGTAGACACCGAAGAAAAGCTCGGGCCCGCCGTGGAAATATCCGGGGTCGATCTCGCGGGCGCGGGCCATCATCGCGCGGGCGCGGGGCAGGTCGGCCACGGCGTCGGGGTCCTGGCGGCTCATGTTGATCCACCCGCTCCAGTTGTAGGCCGTCCAGAAGAGAAGGGGCAGCCGGTTCCGGCCGATGCCGCCGAGCGCGGCCCGGAAGGCGGGCTCCTTCGATCCTGTTGCGAACCCGGGCGTGAGCCTAAGGGCGTTGAGGCCGTGGTCGCGCCCCCTCAGGTAAAGCCGCCGGGCGCGGGCGGGCGCCTCTTTTTCGAGAAACCCGAAGGCGAAGCCGCCGTAGGCCCGGGCGGCGGCGAGGCGGAGCACAGCGTTTCCGGAGTCGGCGCGGACGAGGCCCTCGATCATGACGAGCAGCGAGGCGGCCGCCTCCCTGGCATGTTCCACATCGGGCTCGGCGTTCAGGGCGGCGATCATGTCGCCCACGACGGCGGCCGAGGACCGGGCCACCACCTGCCGGAGGGTGCACCCGGCCAGCAGCAGGGCCAGCGCCGAGAGGATCGTGAAATGAATCAGTTTGCGTTTCATCGTGTGAATTATGCCACACCTTCCGGTGGGGCACCTTCCGGTGGGGCGGGGCGAGGGTCCCCGCCGGGACTGGTGGCGGGGAGGTGCGGCTGGTGTCGTCGGCGCGCCCTCTCCAAACCTGCGCTCTTGCTCAGGTGACGAGATGGGGGCGCATCCCCTCCTCGTCGAATTCAAGCCCGAGGCCCGGCTTGTCGGGTATCCGCAGAATTCCGTTTTCCGGGACGGGCGGGTTCTTGAAGAGGTGGCCGGCGAGACCTGCGGGCTCGAGGTGGTACTCCAGCCGCCAGGCGTTCGAGATCGCCCCCGAAAGGTGCATGTTCATATGGGGCCAGCCGTGGGTGGCGACGGGGACGTTGAAGGCCTGGGCCAGGTGGGCGATCTTCACCCCCTCGGTGAAGCCCCCGGCGAAGACCACGTCGGGCTGGGCGATGTCCACTGCGCCGCCTGCGATGAGGTCGCGGTGCCGCCAGCGCATTCCCTCCTGCTGGCCAGCGGCGATATTGATCGAGGTCGAGGCGCGGAGCCTCTTCAAATCCTCGATGTCGTTTCCGCAGAGGGGCTCCTCGAACCATTTCACATCGTAGGGCTCGCACAACCGGGCCAGCTCGAGCGCCTCCATCGGCGAGAAGAGGTGGTTGGCGTCCATCATGATCTCGACGCCATCGCCGGCGGCCTCGCGCACCGCGCGGACGCGGGCGGCGTCCTCGGGGATGTTTTTCGAGTCCTCGATGCATACCTTGATCTTGAGCTTGTCCCAGCCCGAGGCGACGAGTTCGGCGGCGAGCTCGGCCAGGTCGTCACGGCTGTATTCGAGCATCCCGAACGTGCAGTAGGCCGTGAGTTCGTCCGAATAGTCGCCCAGCAGGCGATAGATCGGCATTCCCAGGGCCTTTCCCTTGATGTCCCAGAGGGCGATGTCCACGGCGCTCATCGTGGCGGTCCACACCCCGGTCATGCGCCGCTGGTTGAATTTCCAGAAGAGCTCGTCCCAGATGCGCTCGGTGGCGAAGGGGTCTTTTCCTTCGAGGTAGGGGGCGATCTGCCGGGCCACGGTCTCGCGGCAGGCGGCGCCGTTCATCCGGTGGGTGAACCCGTATCCGGTGATCCCTTCGTCGGTGTGGATGAGCACGGCAAAGCAGTCCGACCGCAGGGGCTCGGGAAAGCGGGGAAGCTCGACGGGGACGATATAGGTGCGCGCCTCGACGCCAACAATTTTCATCCAAACACTCCTCGGTTTGAGCGGCCTTCGACCAGGCTTTTGGCCCGGTTTTTAGCTCGAGTTTTAGTTTCGCCCTGGCCGCGCGGGTTTGATTAATCGAAAACGATGACGCTCCGGGCCACCTCGCCCGCGATGAGCGCATCGTATGCCTCGTTGATCCGGTCGAGTGGATAAGAGCGCGAGAGCAGATCGGTGAGATTGAGTTTTCCGGCCATGTACAGCTCGATCAGACGCGGCACCATGTGGCGCGGCACCGAGGAGCCGTAGAGGGAGCCGATGAGTTTTTTCTCCTGGGTAACGAGGTCGAGCGTCGGAATCGCGGCGGTGGCTTTGGGGTTCGTGATGCCGATCATCACCGCCGTTCCCCCGCGGCGGATGGCGTTGAAGCACTGGGTGGCGACCTCGGTGTTTCCGATGGCCTCGATGGCGTGGTGCGCCCCCTGGCCGCCGGTGAGCTCGCGGATGCGCTTGACCGGGTCCTCGTCGGAGGCGTTGACGAGGTGGGTGGCCCCGAACTTCTTGGCCATGTCGAGTTTGTTCTGGAAAACATCGACCGCGATGATCGGATCGGCGCCCACGATGGCCGCGCCCTGGACGGCGTTGAGCCCGATGCCGCCCGTACCGAAGACGGCGACGCTCTCGCCCGGCCTCACCTGCGCGGCGTTGACGACCGCGCCGAAGCCAGTGATGACGGCGCAACTGACCACGGCGGCCATTTCGAGGGGCATGTCATCGCGGATCTTGAGGGCGGATTTTTCGCTCATCACCGAGTATTCGCTGAATGTCGAGACGCCCAGATGATGGCCGACTTCGGTTTTTCCCATCCTGAAGCGCCTGGTTCCGTCCGCGAGGGAGGCGTTCGTGCGCATCAGGGCGCTCGTGGGGCAAAGTTGGGGCCGGGCGACGAGGCAGTATTCGCAGGTTCCGCACGCGTAGCGCCAGACGCTCGCGATATGATCGCCCGGCTTGAGGGAGGTGACGCCGGGGCCCACTTCCTCGACGATGCCCGCGCCCTCGTGGCCGAGGATGACCGGTGTGGAGATGGGCATCTCGCCCGTCATCGCGTGGTGGTCGCTGTGGCACACGCCCGCCGCCGCCATCTTCACCAGTATCTCGCCCTCCTTCGGGGGGTCTACCTCGACCTCCTCGATGACCAGCGGTTTGTTCGGCTCGTAGAAAACGGCTGCTCTCATGGGGGGCTCCTTCTCAGGGCTGGACGAAAAAGAGGGCCGGACGATAAAGCGTGGCCGGGGGCTTTTCTTGTTTCCTCGCCAATATCAAAGTATGTTCTCCATTCATACCCGAAAAAAGGGCGGGTTGCACAGGGGCACGCGAGGATGCGGCGCAGGATTCCGAAAGGAGACGCAAATGGCCTGGATTAAGACGGTCGATGAGGCGGAAGCTGAGGGGGAAGTCAGGGCCCACTACGAGGCGCAAAAGAAGCGCACCGGCGGTGGCATTGGAAATATTCAGAAGATCTACAGCATCAAGCCCGATCTGCTCAAAGCCTATTATTCGTTTTCGCGCTCGGTGACCTTCGGAGCGACCAGCCTGGGCCGCCGGAGGGAGGAGATGCTCGCGGTGGCGATTTCCTCGATGCTCAAGTGCCGCTACTGAACAGTCTCTCACGGAGAGTTTCTCCGTAAGGTGAGCGAGGGGGACGCGACCGCCGAGGCGCTGGCCCTCAAGGAGGATTTCAGGACCGCCGGTCTGAGCCCAGGGGACCTGGCGATGATCGAGTACGCCGAGAAGATAACCCTCGCCCCCTGGACGGTGACGGAGAGCGATGTGGAAAACCTCCGGGCGCACGGGTTCGACGACGTGGCGATTCTCGAGATCGCGACGGTATCGGCCTACCGGAATTTTATCGCCCGCGTGGCGAACGGGCTCGGGGTCGAGCTCGAGGACGGAAAATTCGCGGACAACCCGGAGGCCCGCGCCGCCATGATGGAAGGGCTGGTGTAGACGGTTTCGAGTTTGATTCCCAACTGAATTCCCAACTTAATTCTAAACCGAATTGTGAACTTAACAGGATAAGGAACCGAAATGAGCGATAAAGTCAGAATGGCGTTCATGGGGCTGGGCCGCTGGTCCGATCAACTCGCCGCCGGGGCGAGGAAAAGCGGGCGGATCGAGATCGCCGGGGGCCTCTCGAGGTCCGGCGAGAAAATGGCCGCGTTCGAGAAAAACTTCGGCGGCCGGCCGATGAAATCATTCGAGGAAATTCTGGCCGACGATTCCATCGGCGCTGTTATCCTCACCACCCCGAACTCCCTGCACGCCCCCCAGGCCATCGAGGCCGTCCGAAGCGGCAAGCATGTCATGGTCGAAAAGCCGATGGCGCTCACGACAGCCGATTGCCGGGAGATGATCGCCGCCGCCAAAGAGGCGGGCGCCGTCCTCGCCGTGGGCCAGAACACCCGCCGGGCGCCGCGCTACCGCAAGGCGGCCGAGCTTATCCGCGAGGGAGCCATCGGCGAGGTCATCCTGGCCGAGGCCAATCAATCCCGGCCCCAAAGCTACCGCATCGAGGGCCTCTGGCGAAACTCAAGGGAGGAGAGCCCGGGCGGCCCCCTGACGAGCTTCACCGTCCATCAAGCCGACGCCATGAACCTTCTTGTCGGGCCCGTCCGGCGGGTTTCGGCGTTCGTGAGCAAACTCAGCGGGCCCGGCGTTCCCGACGATGTGATGACGGCCGTGCTCGAGTTCGAGAGCGGGGCGCTCGGCTACCTGGGCGGCACCATGGTCACCCCCGAGCGGAATTTCTTTCAAGTCCACGGCACCGGGGGCGTCATCTATCTTGACGCGGAAGGGGGCGAGTGCTCGATCAAGCGAGAGGACGCCGATACTTTCGAGCGCCTGCCGATGCCGGACGGCGCGGAACAACTCGCCATATCCCTCGCCGAGGAGATGGATGATTTCGCCGGCGCCATCCTCGAGGGCCGAAAGCCCGAGGTCGCCGGCGAGGAGGGCATGGCCGCCGTCGCCATCCTCGAGGCCATCGTCCGCTCCGCCGGGGAGGGCCGGCCCGTCGAGCCCGAGGGTTTATAGGGACGGAGAGCTTGCAGGGGAGTTAATAAACCGGCGCGAAGCTCCCCCGCCCCCGATTGACAGGGGGGGCCGGAGCGGTATGATCGCCGGGCTGTAGACCTGCTAGGGGTGGAATTCTGAGAGCCTCGGATGAGAGGCAACCCTTAGAACCTGATCTGGGTAATTC
>JAPYQX010000501.1 GCA_029937135.1 Nitrospinota bacterium | reverse complement strand
CCACCGGGGGACGGGCAAGAGCGCCAACCCCCCCGGCGTCTACAGCGTCGAGAACATGGCGGGCGATGTCGCCGCCATCATGGAAGATGCCGGCATTGAGTCGGCCCACATGGTCGGCAGCTCCACCGGCGGCGCGATCATCCAGGTGCTCGCCATCGATCACGCTTCAAAGGTGAAAAGCGCCGCCATTTGCAGCTCATGGCCAAAGTCCGACGCCTTTTTCATCCGCCAGTTCACGATGCGCAAAAAAATCCTCCTCGAGATGGGCTGGGAGACCTACACCCGCCTCTCCGCCCTCTCCCTTCACTCCCCCAAATTTTTCACCGACAACCATGAGCGCATCGAAGAAAAAGAAACCCTCGCCATCAAGAACGCCCCGCCCGCCAAGATCATGGTCGAGCGCATCGACGCCATCATCGCGCACGATCAGATGGACCGGCTCGGCCAAATTACCGCGCCGACTCTAGTCGCCGTCGCCCGCGACGACGCCTGCACCCCGCCCTACTACGCCGATCAGCTCACCGAAAAAATCCCCGGGGCCCGTCTTCACCTCTTCGACTGGGGCGGGCACTTCGTCTACATGGCCCGGCCCGATGAATTCAACGCCGTGATCAGGAGGTTTATCGAGGAGAATGATGGATAGCGACGGGCTGGAAAAAACTCGCTGGCAGGGGGAGAAGAAAAGATAATATGGCTGATATTTGTAAAAGGCAGGGCATTGCCACATAATTCCGGTCTAAATTAATTCCACACGCTTGAGTTGGGGGCACACATGCTCGAAATTGACAAAATCATTAAAAGTCTTTCGATGAAAAATCCAATATTTCATTACGAAAGAGATTTCCAAGCTTGTTTTGCCTCTGAAGTTCAGATTTATTTTCCGGAATCAGAAATTGAATGTGAATATGTTACTGACAGGAACGGGAGGAAAGAATTTACTGATATTTTGGTTCGTCAAGGAAACACGACTTGTGTTTTCGAATTAAAATATAAAAAAAAGAGATCTTGAATTAAATTTTAAAGGTAACCCCTACAAACTCAAATATGATCAGGCCCAAGATTACGGGAGATATGATTTCATTAAGGACATTGCCCGATTAGAGAAACTAGTCAATGAAAATTCTGATTTTTTAGGATACGCACTGATACTGACTAACGATCATTTATATTGGGAGGAGTCGAGTAGCGCTAATGCGGACGGCCGACACTTTAGAATCTATGATGGGTGCACCTTATCCGGTACGATGGATTGGACTGCAAACAGAGCGAGAAAATCTAAAAGGCAGGACCCTCTAACTCTTCGAAATAAATACGATTTGGCTTGGGCGGATTATTCTGATTTATCCCACCTTGCCAACAATAAATCAGGATTGTTCAGAT
>JAPYQX010000166.1 GCA_029937135.1 Nitrospinota bacterium | reverse complement strand
TTTCAGCGTTGGTCTGGGGATTCCAGGCGATTCACTTCAAGAAATATCTGGGTCGCTCCGATATGTTCGCCGTGACGCGGTGGGCCATGATTATCGGGGCGCCGCTCTACCTGGCTCTTTCCTGGTTGACCGAGGATGGTGGCCGGTATGCGTTCGGCCCCGCGGAGATTTACGCGATATTCCACATGGGGGTGATCTCGAGCGGACTCATTCTCGTCTTGTGGGCCCACCTGATGCTCAAGTACTCGCCCGCACGGGTTTCGGTGTTTCTGTTCATGACGCCGGCGGTGGGTGTCGCGGGCAGCGCGGTCATGCTGGGCGAAACGGTGGGCTGGAACCTTCTGGCGGGCGCGGCGTTGACGATAACGGGCGTCTGGCTGGTGACGGTCGAGAGGAAAAGAAGCCCGGGAAAAGTATAGGGCCGGGGCCGTTATGATTTTAAATTCTCGCCGGGGAAGTTTTTACGCCGAAGCTGATTGATGGTACGCATCGAAGACACTGGCGGGAACGAGGACAGCGCCCTCCATCAGGCGGCGGGCGGTTCGGTGGACGATGACTTTTTCGGCGCGGGGTCCTTCCGGCGTCTCCGATACTTCAGCCCCGACGGGCTGGACCCCCGACGTGTGGCCGAGAAGGAGGGCGCCCGTTTTGGTCCGGGCCGCCTCGTAGGGAATCGTCCCCGGAATCCGCGCGGCGACGGCGAGGCACATCGAACCGGTGAGCGGGTAGGCGCGGTGGGTTTTTCCCATCGACATCATTCGGCTGAGAATGTCGAACGAGCCGGCGGGGACCGGCGCGCCGGTGAGATCGAAATATTCTTTCGGCGGCGAGACGAGGCCCACCTTCGGCACTAGGGGAGAGGATTCCGACGCCGCCCGGCGATCAGGCGATATTCCCATTCGGACAGCCGCTTCCGCCCGGATCTGCTCTAAATTCACCACGACAGTATAATTCGCGTCGATGATGCCCGGCGTCTCCGTCAAGGTGAGGCCAAGGTCCTGCGCCCGGACGAATACTCCGGGGGTTGTCGCGTCCACGAGGCTCACCTCGATTCGCCCGATTCCCTCGATGTCGAACTCGTCGATTGTATTTCCGGTGGGTAGCAGTTTTCCGGTCGATGCCCCGCCGGGGTCGGTGAATTCAAGGGTGATGAGCGAGCCCGTACCGGCGACGCCGGGAAGCGCATAATCGCCCTCGACGGCCGCGCGGCCTCCCTCGACCCGGAATTTCGAGATGATAATCTTGTTCGTATTCGTATTGTAAATGCGGACGGTGGCCTCCTCGCCCTCGGGCGTGGGGACAAGGCCTTCATCGACGGCGAAGTGGCCCACCGCGCTCGACATGTTTCCGCAGTTGCCCGCGTAGTCCACCAGGGGAGATTCCACTGAAACCTGTCCGAAGGTGTAGTCCACGTCGGCGTCGGGGCGGGAGGAGGGCCCGATGACGGCGACCTTGCTGAGAGAGGAGATGCCTCCGCCGAGACCGTCGAGCTGGCGACCGTTGGGGTCCGGGCTCCCGATGGCGCGCAGGAAAATTTCGTCTCTCAGGCGCGGATCGGCGGTGATGTCTTTCGCGTTGAAAAAGATAGCGCGGCTCGTCCCGCCCCGGTAGAAAACGGCTGGAATTTTTCGCTGGGTCATGAGCTTTCGGGTCCGCTTTTTTCTTCCCGTTCATGGGTTGAGGCGCGGACCCCTCCTTAGAGATTGAAGCTAGCCGTACACCTCCGGATTTACAAGCGAGGTGACCCGTTCTCCCTCGACGGCGCGGCGGATGTTGTCGCAGAGTAGCTGGGTGCTTCGCCGCTGAACGCCCGCTGTATGCGAGGCGCTGTGAGGTGAGATGACGACGTTGGGCAGGCTGAGAATCGGATGCCCCTCGGGCAGCGGCTCTGGCACGGTCACATCGAGGCCGGCCCCGGCGAGTTTTCCGCCGGCGATGGCCTCGGCCAGGGCATCGATATCCACGTGCGCCCCCCGGGCAATATTGATCAGGAAAGCCGAGTCTTTCATCAGGGCGAATTCTTTCGCGCCAATAAGGCCCCGGCTCTCCTCGGTGAGAGGGAGGGAGAGCAAAAGGTAATCCGCCCGGGGCAGGAGTTCTTCAAAAGTCGCGGTTTCCTCGACTGCGAAGCTCTCGGGCCGGTATTTTCCGCGTGTGCGCGTGAAGGCGATGATTTCCATCCCGAACGCGGCGCACCTTTTGGCGACCCCTTGGCCGATGTTGCCGAGGCTGACGATTCCGAGGGTGGCGCCCATCAACTCGTTGTGCTGGATGGTTGTATGGCCGTCCTTCCAGAGCCACGGTCTTCAGGAGACCATGAGCGTGATCGCGTGCTCGGCGATGGCGTCCGAGCGGAGATGGCCGGGGGAATTCATCACCGGGATTTTCAGGGCCGTAGCCGCCGCGACATCGATGGAGTCCACCCCGCTTCCGGCCTTGCCGACGGCGCGCAAATCGCTTGCCGCTCTCATCATTTCCCCGGTGAGAGGTTCGAAGCTGGTGAAGATCACGCGGGCGTCCTTCGCCGCGCGCAAGATGCTTTCGGTGTCGAACGATTCGGGGATGACGAGTTCGTACCCTTCGGGGAGGCTTTCGCTCAATATCCGCCGCCGGTTCGGCTCCTGGATGCGGTAGTCCACATGAAGTACGCGGTGTGTCATCAGGATTCACCTTCAAGAAGTCTTCGGCGGGGTCCCTGCCGGTTCAGTCGTAAATTTTCGGATTTACGAGCGACTCGACGCGCTCTCCTTCCACCGCGAGGCGGATGCTCTCGGCGAGAAGAGCGTAGCTCTCCCGTTGGGTGCTTTCGGTCTGCGCGGCGCAGTGAGGCGATATCACAACATTGTCCAGGGAAAAAATAGGGTGATCGCCAGGAATCGGATCAGGGTCGATCACATCGAGGCCGGCCCCCGCGATTTTTTCTTCTCCGATCGCGGCGACCAGATCGTCGGTTATGACGTGGCCGCCCCGGGATACATTGATGAGAAACGCGGAGGGCTTCATCAGGGCGAACTCTTTCGCCGCGATCAGCCCCCGGGTTTCGCCGTTGAGCGGGAGGGATAGGATCACATAGTCAGCCCTCGTGAGGAGTTCTTCTAAAGTGTCGGTTTCCTCGACCGAGAACCCTTCGGGCTTGAATTTGCCGCGTGTCCGCGTGTAGGCGAGGACGTTCATATCAAATGCGGCGCAGCGCGCGGCGATGCGCTGGCCGATATTCCCGAGGCCGACGATCCCGGTCGAGGCGCCCGACATCTGGATATGAAGGGGAGGCCTTTTCTCCCCGCGCCAGAGCCAGGGCTTCCGGGAGAGTATTATCATCAGGGTCAGGGCGTGTTCGGCCACGGGCGTGGCGCGCATCCAGCCGGGGGCGTGGGCGACCGGAATTTTCATGGCCGTCGCGGCGGCCACGTCGATGGAGTCCACCCCCGTTCCCGCCTTGCCGACCACACGCAAATTGGGCGCGGCCTCCATCATCTCGGCCGTGATGTCGCCGAGACCGGTGACGAGAGCGCTGGCCCCTTCAAGTTCCTTTCGCATGGCGGGCATCTCGAAATCTTCTGGAATGACAAGTTCAATTCCCTCGGCCAGATGGTCGGCGAGAAATTTTTGACGCGCAGCGTCTTTCCATCTGTGGTCAACCGCTACTACCCGGTAAGTCATTCGCTATGCTCCATTCTCTGAGCTATTTTTCTTGTTTCCGAACTTTTCGTGTGCGCCGGTCATGCTAGAAACTCCCGGTTTCCACCGGGGCGGCAGATCAGCTGAATCCTGCGAGTACCCGTCCCGCTCGAGGCGGCCGCGGAACCATATCTCGTTCACCATATTCGATGAAGCGTCCATGGGCGCCATGTCGGTAAAAATTTCGATTCCGTTCCCGGACGGATCGTGAAAGTAAAAAGCGCGGTTCTCGCCCAGGGTCCGTCCCCCTCGGGATGGGTGGGGCTGTGAACCACTGGCCCGTGCACTATCTCGATCCCCAGGTCGCGAATATGTTTTCCCCAGGCTTCGAAATCATCCTTGGAGTCCACCTCGAAGGCCATGTGGTGGAGTCCGACTCTCGGGTCCCGAAGGGCTTCGATTTTGGGGGGCGGTCCCGATTCCGAAAGATGGGAAAGGAGGGAGATCTCGTGATGGAGATCGCCGCTTCGCATGAAGCAGATTCCCCAGGGGCTGTGGGGATTGTCGCCGGGCTCGTAGCGGTCGGATACCTGAAAGCCCATCACGTCGCGGTAGAATATCATCGCCTCGTCGAGGTCGCGGACCTTGATGCCGATGTGCTGGACTCTCCGAATGGGAGGGGCATTGGGCTCATTTGGGGGTCTCCTGATAAGCGATTAAGCCGCCTGAGGGGCGGTTTCCGTCCGCCCCCGCTGTATGAGGAGGGAGGCTCCCAGAAGGAGGACGCCTAGGACATAAGTCGGATAACGGTAATCCCCTTCCAGCGAAAAAATAAATAAAAAGAATCGCTCGACGGGCAGGAGCAGGCAAATCGAAGAGAGGAAAAGTAAAGATCGCTCCGAACCCATGGTTGTTTTAATGAGAAAGCCCTCCAGCCATCCCGCCCAGCCCACGATTCCAAACAGACAGGCGATGAAAGTGATTGCGACCTCGGTCGAGGTGCCGGTGAGGAGAATAGGTGTGTAAACGAAAAGAAAGGGCATGACGAAAAGCCAGGAGGCGAGCTTCAACGCCTGGAATCCGGTTTTTAGCGGATCGGAGTTGGCGATGGCGCTCGCCGCATAGGCGGCCAGGGCGACAGGCGGCGTCACGGCGCTGACGACGGCGACCCAGAAGCAGATAAGGTGAGCCGTCAGCGTGGGGACGCCCAGGTTCGTTAGGGAGACGACCCCGAAGATAACGAGGACGACATAACTTGCCGTTATGGGGAGCCCCATGCCCACGACATAGCCCGCCAGGATCACCCAAAAGATAGTAAGCGGCAAAAGGCCGAAGCTGAACTCGGTGAGCACGATGGAAATCCGTCCCGACAGGTCGCTCTGCGTGGCGCTCGAAAGGAGGATTCCGAGTACGCCGGCGATGCAACCGACCACAAGCGTGTTCTTCGCCCCCGCTTCGAGGGAAATCCAGATTACTTTGACCAATTCGACGAATGCTTCCCTCAGGCGGGAGAAAAGTACGCTCCCCGTGGCGGGGGCGATTTCCTCGTTTTCATCCGGGTTCGCCGGCCGGGGAGGAGTCTCGGGGGCGGTGAATCCCGCCAACAGAATCTCGCCTACCTTTAGGAAGAGGTAGCCCGCTACGGCCCAGAAAAGACCGTCCCCCATATTAAGGCCGCGCAGGGTGTCGGCGAACCATGAGAACGGCGCGCCCACCCGAAGCCCCAGGTAGTAGGCGAAGACTCCGAACGAGAGAGAGAGACCGAGAAACGGCTGCCAGGTTTGATTGGACCAGGGCGTTCGGATCTGGTTGAGCAGGTCGGCGCCCTTGAGCATGATGATCAGGCAGATGGTCTTGAAAGCCGCGAGAAACGCCGAATCGCCGATCATGAGGTAGTAGATCATAAAGGGGATTGGCATGAGGAAGTGAATACGCGGCAGGATTTTCGCCCACTGGGGAAGTTCCTCGACGGGGACGCCGAACAGGCGGCGCCTCACCGCGCGGATATACACCATATAACCAACGGAGAGATAGTAGAGAATTGCCGGAAGGGTCGCGATCTTGATGATTTCGAAATAGCTGGTCTCGGTCAGTTGGGCGATCAGAAAGGCGCCGCCGGCCATGATCGGAGGCATGTAGGCGCCCCCCGTCGAGGCGGCGGCCTCGACCGCGCCGGCGAATTCCGCGCGGTAGCCCACGCGCTTCATGAGCGGAATGGTGAAAGTTCCCGTCGTCACGACGTTGGCGACGCCGCTGCCCGAAATCATTCCGAACAGTCCGCTCGATATGACGGCGGTCAGGCCGGGCCCCCCGGTTTTGTGGCCGGTGAGGCGGAATGTCGTGTCGATGAGGATGGCGCCGAGCCCGGTTTTTTCGAGAAACGCCCCCAGCACAACAAAGATGACGATATAGGTGGCGAACACCTCGACGATGAGGCCCGTCATACCGTCGGCCTCGAGCATGAGGAACTCGGCCACCCGGGCCAGCCCGTAGCCGTCGTGATAGAAAATGTTCGTGGGTGATGGCAATTTGGCGATGGGCTCGAAGGTGTAAATGAGAAAGAAAAAGCCGATGAGGGGAATGACCGGGCCCACCACGCGCCGGGCGATCTCAAAGCTCACGGCCGCCAGCAGGCCGGAGAAAATCACCACCGACGTGGGGACCGGGCCGCCGACCCGCTCGACCAGTTCGACATTATTGATGGCCCACCAGACGATGGGAGCGATGCTCGCGCCCAGGTAAAGCCAATCGGATATCAGGGGTTTTTCGGGGATTGTCTCGAGGTTCGCCTCTTTCCAGTAGAGAGCCGCCCCGAGGATCGCTCCCAGTATGGCCGCCACGGCGGCTCCGCTCCCGGTGAAGTCGTTCCAGAGGTATGTCCGGTCGATCAGCGTCCAGTAGGCCCAGAGAATATAGACGGCGCACATCAACGTATGCGTAAGAAAAAGAAAAATTTCATCCAGCCAGGAGAAGTTTTCCCGAAGGGGGGTTTGACGGCCCTTGTAGACCATCACGCACATCGCCGCGGTGCAAAGAATATAGGTGCCTTTGAAATATTCCGATATGGGTGGGCCGAAAT
>JAPYQX010000165.1 GCA_029937135.1 Nitrospinota bacterium | reverse complement strand
CACATCAATTATCTCGGCGACCTTGCCGGGCCGGGCGGTCATAACGATGATTCGGTCGGCCAGAAATACCGCCTCGGGAATGGAGTGGGTGATGAAAAACACGGTCTTTCGGCTTTCGAGCCAGATGCGCTGGAGCTCGAGGTTCATCTGCTCGCGCGTCATGGCGTCGAGAGCGCCGAAGGGCTCGTCCATCAACAAAAGTTCGGGGTCGTGAATCAGCGCGCGGATAATGGCGTTTCGTTGCCGCATACCGCCCGATAGTTCGCCGGGATATTTTTTTTCGAACCCATCGAGTCTGACGAGTTTGATGAGGCCATGGGCCCGTTCGAGGGATGCAGCCGGGTCGAGTCCCATGATCTCGGCGGGGAGGAGCGTATTGTCCAGGACCGTCCGCCAGGGCAGTAGGATGGGGTCCTGAAAAACAATACCAACCTCGCTTCGGGGGCCGGTGATGGGCTTCCCCATGAGGGTGGCGCTGCCCGAGGTGACGGAGAGGAGCCCGCTGATGATTTTCAGCAGGGTGCTTTTCCCGCAGCCGCTTGGCCCGACGACACAGATGAACTCGCCCTTCTCCATCTCGAAGTTGATGTCGCTCAGGGCGTTGACCGACTCGCGGCTGGTGGTGGTGTAAACCTTGTTAAGGTTGGAAACGATGATGTAGGACATTTTTCCCCGGTGGAATCGGTCCGGGAGGGACGCCGCCGGAAATTCAAATCCCGGCGGCGCACCCCCGTCTCGAAAAATAGAAGTGTGTTTTCCGCCTATCCTTCCTGATTCCCTATTGTATTGTCGTTCTCGGGCGCCCAGAAAAGCACCCTCACCTTGATGAAGCGGACGACTTTGTGCATTCCCAGCCCCATCATCGAGAGAATCACCAAGATGGCGAACGTGCCGGTCGTATCGGCGGCGAAACTCATCTGCATGAGCAAAATCCCCAGCCCGCATTGCCCCCGGCCGCCCCACATGCATTGCCCCGCGCCGACGAATTCGCCGAGTATCGCGCCCAGCAGGCTGAACACCGCGGCGATCTCGAAGCCCGCGAAAATAAACGGCAGGGCGCTCGGAAACTGAAGCTTCCAGAAGGTCTTCCACCTTGAGGCCGAAAGCGAGCGCAGGAGGTCGAGTTGATCCTGGTTGACCGATTTGAGCCCGACCATCGTGTTCACAAGAAGCGGGAAAAACGCCACCAGACCCGCCAGGAAGATTTTCGATTCCACCTCGTAGCCGAACCAGATAATGATCAGCGGGGCGATGGCCAGCTTGGGGAGCGCCTGAAACGCCACCACATAGGGCATGATGATCGCCTCGATCCACTTCGACTGCATGAAAAGAAGCCCCAGCCCCAGCCCGATGAAGCTGCCCATGAAAAAACCCATGACCGCTTCGAACAGGGTGTGGCTGATGTGATTGTAGAAGCTGTTCTGCATCAGGCCCATGAAGTCCGCCGCCTCGGAGATAGAATCGCCGGCGTCCACGAAGAAGAGCCCGCGCAGGAGCGCCATCCCGATTCCCGAGGGAGTGGGGAGGAGAAATTCATCGATCTCGAAGAAACGTATCAGCCCCTCCCACACCACGATCAGTACCGTAAAGGAGATCGGGAACAGGAGGTACTGCTTCTCCAGCAAAATGTCGCCAATCGACGGACCCCCGTCATTGGAGGCCGGGGCCGGTGCGCTCTTTTTAAGGTTTTCCGGGTTATTGGCCATAGCGTTTCAGGAGCGCCCGGTAGTTTTTGATTTCCTTGGCCAGGTCCCAATTTTTCGCCCGGTTGATAACTTCCTGGCGGTCGAAATTGTTGACCTCGTCGATCAACTCGTTGGTGTATAGCCCTTTAATCATTTCCTTGGAGAGCGCCTTGTCCAGGCCGACGAATTTCACGTACTCGGTCCATTCGCCCTCGTCGTGCGCTCCGAACTTGTTGATTTTCTCATCGTCGTCCGGGCGAAGCTTGGGCGCCCGGTTGGTGAGCACCTTGACCATCAGCGCGGAGGCTTTTTCCCTGCTCATGCCCTTGGGCCTGGATTCGGGATACATCACCCAGTGCGCCTCGAGGGTGGCCATGGGGTTCGTGTAGAAAAACAGGCTCCCCTTCGCCAGGCCCCTGAGGAAGCCGACCACCGTTTTTCGGTTCTCGGCGAAGAATTTTTTGTTGATCCAGACCACGTTTCCAAAAAGGTTCTTGGTCCAGCTTTTCTGATAGGGCAGGAGCTTGAATTTAAATCCGCGCGCCCGGGCGAGGGTGTACTGCACATCGACGTTGGCCCAGGCGTCCACCCGGCCCAGTTTCATCGCCGTCGCCGCCTTGGCGACCGGGCCCACCGGCAGGTAGGTCACGTTTTGTTCTTTCTTCGGGATGCCGCAGGTCTCAAGCGCCTTTTTGACGAAAAGCGGACCCGAGTCGCGCTGGCTCATCACGCCGACTTTCTTGCCCTGAAGGTCGCACACGCTCTTGATCGGGCTGTCCAGCGGGACGGCCACGCCGTCGCCGTAGATGGCGTCGCGGTTCAGGATATAAACGCCCAGGATGGGGGGCAATTTCTTGGCTTTCGCCGTTTTGAAGAGAATCGGAATGGGCCTCGGGAGCGCGACGTGGGTCCGGCCGGCGAGCGCCCAGCCCATCGCTTGCGCGCCGCCCTGGGCCGCGACGAACTGGGCGTCCACGCCCTCCGCCTGATAATAGCCCAGGAAGTTGCTGATCCAGAGGAAGGAAATTCCAGGATTGAACAGGGGATTCGCCATCGTTATTTTAATGTTGTTTAGCTTTTCCGCGGCCGAAGCCCCCGGAGCAGGCAAGGAAAAGACCATGAACATGAGGACCAGCACAATTCGAGCGAGCAACGTTTTCATTTAATCTCCCTCCTTAAGGGCTAGAGCCTGCCTCGCCGGGATGCTCCCGCGCGAGGCGCAACGAAAAAGCCGTTCTCCGTGTTATTCCTCCACTATCGCGACCGGCCGCACCCATGCGCCGCTCGCGTCTTTAATGTTGACCGGAAAGCAGGCCAGCTTGAAGCCGTGCGGTTTCGGAATCGCGCCGATGTTTTGCAGTTGTTCGATCTGGAAATACTCTCGCCGCCGCCCCAGGATGTGGTGGCAGGGCATGAGGGATTCGCGCTTGCCCGCCTTGAACTCGGGAATCTGGTTCCGGAACGGGCGGTCAAAGCCAAAAGCGTCGATAGCGATGACGCGCACCCCCCGGTCGAGCAAATACTCCGTCGCCTCGATGCTCATCCCCGGATGGAGCTCGGAGTAGTCCGGGTCGTCCCGCTTCTCGCCGGTGCCCGTCCAGAGGAGGACGATGTCGCCCGCCTTGACTTCATAATCGATCTTTTCGAGCGCATCCTTGATGTCGCCTTCGGTGATCCAGTCGCCGGTGTTCTTGTGGCGCAGGTCGATCACCACGCCGTCGCCGTAGCACCACTCAAGCGGCACCTGGTCGATTTTCCGGGAGGGTTCCCCCGCGACGGTGGGGCCGTAGTGCCAGGGCGCGTCCATGTGGGTGCCCGAGTGGGTCGAGACAGTCAGGAACTCGGCCGCTCCGCCCAGGCCGTCGTGAAGATCCTCGAGGGGAATGCCCCAGCTTTTGGCCGAGCGCGCACCAAACTCCTTGTGGTCGAGATAGGTGATTTCGGGAGGGCGCGGTTCGTTGGCGCCGTTCTCAAGAGGGCTGCTGAGGTCGATGAACCGGGTTGCGCACATGAAAAACGCTCCTTGGAAAAATGAACTGTCCGCGCCTCGTGACACGCGGCGTAATCAGTTTACGAAACCACCCAGAGTTTTCTCTCCTGAGGATATACAAATTCGTAGCCGGTCTCGGTCACGACGACAGTTTTCTCTATTTGGGTTCCGCCCATGCCGAAAATTTGCATCGGATTCTCGATGCAGAGCGTGGTTCCCGTCTCGAGCGGGAAATCGCTCGAGGGCGGCAGGTATTCGCTGTTTTGCGGAAACGGGCTCGTGAGTACATAGGGCACCTCGCGCTGCTCGAGGCCGATGGCGTGGCCGGCGAAGTTGCCGTTGTGCTCGGGGAACCCGGCCCCCTTGCTCGCCTCCAGCATGGCCTTGTAGATGGTCGAGCCCAGGGCGCCCGCCTTGACCTCGGCGAGGCCGGCCTCGAAGCCCTCCTCGGTCGCTTTCCAGAGGTCGAGCTGCTCCTTGGTCGGCTCGCCCACGACGCCGCCCCAGCCCGTGTCGGCCTGGTAGTTGCCCAGATGGAGGCCCGCGTCAAATTTCCACATCTCGCCCTTGGCGATTTTTTTGTCCGTCGGCGGAAAAATGGCGACCGAGCGGCGGCCCGAGCAAAGGTGAAACCACTGCCATTTGCCTCCGCCCCGGCCCACCTCGGCCGCGAAGACACTGGCGACCTCAAGTTCCACCGCGCCGTCGGTGACGGCTTCGGAGGCGGCGATGCAGGCCTTCTCGTTCAGCGCGGCGGCAGCGCGCATCGCTTCGAGCTCGTCCGGGGTTTTCACCATCCGGATCAAGCGGAAAAGATCGCTCGCGTCGATGAGCTCCGCCCCGGGCAGCGCCTCTTCGATCTGCGCCCGGACGTTCGGCATGATGCGCTCCTGGTCGAGGGCGATTCGCCCTTTGTCGAGACCCCGCTCGCGCAATGCCAGCGCCAGCGCGGCGCCGGGGGATTTTTCCCGGCGGGCGTCGTTGTTGTAGAGGCCGAGGAAGGTTTCCTCCTCGGGGGTCTGGGCTGCAGCGCCGGGCGGCTGGATGAGGGCGCTTCTGCCGCCGAAGGTGTAGAGATCCTTGACCCATGATTGCTGCATCGAGACGTAGGTGACTTCCTGACCGGGGACAATCAGGGCGGGCGATGTGCCCGAGTCCCTCGGAAAGACGGCGAACATATGGACGGAGTAGACATATACTTTGTTCGACCAGCCCCAGGTGCCCGCGACGTAGGTCACGTTTTCGGGTGTACTCGCCACCAGCGCGTCGATTTTGTGCTCTTCCATGAATCCTCGGGCGCGGTCTTCATTCAAGTACATTCCGAACTCTCCTTATGGGTGGGACCGAGATGACGAATTTTCGAAGCGGTGGAACTCCCTTCCCGGGTTGGGGCTCATCCGGCAACCGGTTCGGCCAAATCTCGTGCGATTAATTTTTCGTAATTATGTTGTTACTCTACCCGAAGAAATGATGCGAGAAAACCTCCCCAAGCGTTTAGGGATATTTATTTCCTGTTTCTAGGCACTTCAGTCATTCGCTCGAGGCGCCATCCTGTGGAACAATTCGGATCCTGAACTTTTTCCCACTTTGCGGTGGCCCCTTTGTTAGATTCCCTTTCTCCCAACGTATTGTCTCTTATGGCCGCCCTGCTGGTTTCGGTGGCCCAAACCCTCTACCGGACCGGATTGACCCACCTGAGCCCGACCGCCACGGCGTTCATGATGAATTTCGCTTCGGCCTGGATGGCCGGCGCCCTCGTTTATTTTCTCGATTCCGGGCCGGGGGGATGGACCTGGGAGGCGTTTTTCTGGTTTGCGATGGTCGGCGTCTGCGGCGGTGCGGCGGGACGATACCTGAATTTTCTGGCGGTGAAGCTCATCGGCCTTGCCCGGGCATCGGTCCTGATTCAGTCGCTTGTTATCTGGACGTCGGCGCTGGGCGTCATATTCCTCGGCGAGCGACTCACCCTCGAGGTGGCGCTCGGAACCCTCGCCATCATGATTGGCGCCGTGCTCCTGGTTTACGAGCGGGAGGAGGGGCGGGAGAAGATCCCGCTATGGCTCTATCTGGTCCCTCTCCTTTCATCCTTCATGTTTTCCCTGACATTTATATTTAGAAAGTATGGATTGGCGATCGTTCCCTCGCCGCCCTTCGGGATGACCGTTGCTACGGGCTGGGGCGCCATGATTCTCCTTTGCGCCATGCCGTTCACCGAGAGGCGCTCCACCCGGGTCTGGCATCCGCGCGCCCTCCTTGCCGTCGTCCTTGGTGCGGCGGTGAACGTCCTCGCCGCGCTGCTTTTCTGGACAGCCGTCCGGGAAGGGGAAATCGTCCGCGTGGTTCCCATTAACCGCCTCTCGGTGCTCTTTGTGATTTTCTTCTCGTGGCTTTTTTTCCGGAAACAAGAGGCGGTGACGCTCCGCGTGGTCATGGGCGGTCTGCTCTCGGTCGTGGGCGCGTTCATCATTGTCACCGGGTGATAGCCCCCCCCCTCCTCCCGCACTGTCGCCCCCGGCGGGGCCGGTGAGAGGAGGTGGCTGTACTGGATGCCCGGCTGGCTCCAGGGAGCGCTTCCCGCCCGCCGGGAAGGGGATTTTCGCTCTTTAGGCCCAAGTTGACGAAATCCACTCCGACCCATATCTTTATTATATTGATCAATTTTAAAATCGATTCGGCGCCTTCAATCCGGTCCAGCCTTTAACGGCTTGAAGGCAATTATTGATTCTCTTGTGAGTGCAGTAGTCGCTATCCGGGATGGATAGTCTTTCGCCCCCCCCAATTGGAGGAAATACAATGAAAGCAAGATGGATTTCGATCATGTCGGTTTTGGCCCTTTTCGCGGGCTTGTTCGCGGCGTCTACGGCGCTGGCCGCCGGTCCGGGCGATTTGCCCTGCCGGGCGGTGAAGCTCATCGTTCCCTGGGGCGCGGGCGGCGGAACCGATGTTATCTTCCGCATCGTCGCCCGCTCGGCGCAAAAGGCGCTGGGCAAGGACATCATCGTGCAGAACATCGGCGGCCAGGGC
>JAPYQX010000500.1 GCA_029937135.1 Nitrospinota bacterium | reverse complement strand
TTGTTCGAGAACAACCCCTGGAACCTGGGAACCCGCATGGTAATGAACCGGATCCCCTTCGATCGGGACGCCCACTTGCTTTCCCCCTTCAATTGCCGAAGCCTTCTCCGCGAGGGAGGATTCGAGTGTAGCCGACCGATTCGCTCCTTGTTCTACTTTCCGCGCTTCCTGGCTCTTCTCCGCTTCACGGAGCCTTGCCTGTCACACCTCCCCCTGGGAGGGCAGTATTATGTATTGGCCATGAAGCTCGGCGGTCCCCGGTGAACAAGGCTGTGCATGCAAACATTCTTCTTTGACGCGAAATATTTTACACCCGGATTATTAGAACAGAAGGGAAAACGAATGAATTTCATTCCTGCTAAGATTATACTGGTCTTTTTTTTCTGACGGGCAAGCAAACCGTATCGCCTGATTCATTTACTATAATTTCGATGCATTGATTTTTTCCAGGACGGAAGGATCTCATGTATTCACTTATCAAATTTTTTCATTCGAAATTCATCTCCAGCCGAAGAGCCCGCATCATATCCCAGATATTATCTGACCTCATTCCGGCCGGCGCCGAGGTTTTCGATATCGGGTGCGGATCGGGGGAAATTTCCAGCCGCCTGATACAATTCGATCCCAAATTGTCTATTCGTGGATTCGAGGTACACGCCAGGCCGGAATGTGCCATTCCCTTCGAAACCTTCGACGGCTCGAATATCCCCATCGAAAGTCTCTCTGCGGACGTTTCCATGCTCGTGGACGTTCTGCATCACACCCAGGAGGCGGAAAAACTCCTCGCCGACGCGAGCAGGGTAAGCCGAGAGTATGTCCTCATAAAAGATGTCATCAGCGAAAACATGTTCGATTTCATCGTCTTGAAGTTCATGGATTGGATCGGGAACCGATCCTACGGATTGAAATTGGTATGTATCTATAAAAACCGTAGGGAATGGAACGAAATCTTTTCCTCAAACCAACTGGAGATAATCGAATGGAAAGACGACATCTCCCTTTACCCTAAACCGACGGACAGGCTTTTCGTGCGGAAAATGCATTTCATCGCTCTTTTGAAAAAAACCGGTGAGGGGGCCCTGCACGCCCAAACACATTAATCCCGGCGTGCCTGGCCGAATTCGGCAAGCCATAGAGAATCTTGAAAAATCAATCGAACGCGACATGGGGCGTTGTTGCACGATTCGACCCCGACTCGATTTGGGCCTGTGCATGGCGAATTAGTAATTCCGGCCATGGGGAAGCCTAAACTACAGGGTGTGCATGGCGAATTATTAATTCTAACTGAAAATCAAGCTTTCTTCGCCTTGCACCAAATGATAATTCTTCCTAACCTCGCGCGCCATGGAGAATCTATTCGTTGTTTTCGCCCACATCCTGGCC
>JAPYQX010000164.1 GCA_029937135.1 Nitrospinota bacterium | reverse complement strand
CTACAAGGGCGGGGCCGCGAAGGCGGCGGTCGTATCAAGCGGCATGGTCGGCTCGATTGTGGGAAGCGGGGCGGCCAACATCGTCATCACCGGCACCTTCACGATCCCGCTGATGAAAAAGGGAGGATTCAAGCCCACCTTCGCGGCGGCGACCGAGGCGGTCGCAAGCATCGGCGGCCACTTGATGCCTCCGATTATGGCCTCGACCGCCTTTATCCTCGCCGCCATGACGGAGACGCCCTACTGGCGCGTGGCGCTGATCAGCCTTGTGCCCGCGCTCCTGTACTACCTGTCCGTATTCATGTCGGTTCACTATTATTCGAGCCGCCACAACCTGCACGGCCTTCCAAAAGAAGACCTGCCGGACTTTTGGGGAATCATGCGTAAGGACGGTATCCTCCTGATCCCGGTGGTTATTCTCATCGGGCTCTTGATCATCCAGTTTTCGCCGTTTTTCGCCGGCTTCTGGTCCATTGCATCCGCCATCGTAATGAGCACCATCAGGAGAAAATGCTGGTATCTGCTCGGGATCGAGGCGGGCGTCTTTGTCGCGAGCGCCACCTACGGCGGGGATATGCTCTACCTCTATACGGCGATCGCTTGCTATCTGGCGTGGCGCCACGAGCATGCGCGCGAGATCATGACCGATATCGCAGGCTCTTTTGTCCAGGGCTCCACCAACTCGCTCGTCATCGGGGCGACGGCGGGCGTGATGGGCCTCGTGCTCACCGGGGTGACCCACCCCGATCTCGCTCAGAAGATGACCCTGATTATACTGTCTTATTCGTACGGTTTTATTTTCCTGGCTGTCGTGCTGGTGGCGATGGCGAGTTACATCCTGGGCATGGGGATGACGATCACGGCGAGTTACATCCTGATCATCATCCTCGCGGGCCCGGCCCTCCAGGAACTCGGGCTCTCGATGCTCACTTCGCATATGATTGTGCTGTGGCTGAGTCAGGACGCGGCGCTGACGCCACCCTTTGCCCTTGGCGCTTTTATCGCGGCGGGCATCGCCAAGTGCGATCCGATGGAGACCGGCTGGAAATCCCTCAAACTGGCCAAACCGCTCTACGTCGTTCCGCTCCTGTTTGCCTACACGCCTATCCTCATGGACGGGCCCTGGAGCGAGGTGATACTCGTCTGGGTGGGCGCGGCGCTCGGCTTTATTTGCTCGGCGGCGGTGCTGGAGGGGTATATGATCCGGGTGCTTACCTGGCCGGACAGGGGGATTCTCTCGGTGGCCTCGCTTCTGTGCTTCTGGAACGGGATTGGGTTCAAGCTGGTGGGGCTCGCCCTGATGGTGGCGAGCCTGCTGATGCAGCGTGCCCGGCCCAAGGAGAACCTTCCCGAGCCCGTCTTCCCCGTCCTGTCGGGGCAGGTGGACGCTCAGGAGGGTTGAGCCCGGCCGGGCCTTAACTCGGCGGGGGGTCTCTCTATAAAAGGCCCAGATATAAGACCATGGAATTTCGTGGCCACCGGCAGGGCTTTTTGTGAGCCTCTTCCCGCAGCTTGTGTTTTATTCCGGTTGGCGAAACCTCGCGGTTCCAGCTCTTCAGGTCCCGACCCGGCGGCGGACCCCATGGGTTTCCTTCGGACCTCTCAGCGCTTCGATTTTCAGGCCAAAAAAAAACCGTTGACATCCATTGTGACGGGACCCACTGGGTTCCCGGCCCGGCGGCGGGCGCATCGTGCCTTCGGCCCTAGGCCAGAAAACATCCCCCGTTGACATCTATCGTGGCGCCGGTGACGTGGCGCGCGTCGTCCGAGGCGAGAAAGGCGACGACGCCGGCCATGTCCGAGGGCGAGCCGATGCGGCCCAGCGGTGTGGCCGCGATGGCGCGCGCTTCCTGATCGGGCGTCATCTGGGCCACGATGCGGGCGGTGCCCGTGACCCCCGGAGCGATGACGTTGACGTTGATCCCCGAGGGACCGAATTCGCGGGCGAGATGGCGGGTGAGGCCGATGACGGCCGCCTTTGAGCTTGAGTAATGCGCTCCCTGGAGGACGCTCGCCGAGCGCCCGGCCACGGACGAGAAGTTTATGATTTTCCCGGTTTTTCTCTCGGCCATATGCGGCAGCACCGCCCAGCAGCAGCGGTAGACGCTCTTTACGTTGAATTCGAACATGGACTCGAAGTCCGACTCGCTGATCTCGAGCGAGGGAAGGGGTTGGCCCCCTCCGATGCAGTTGACGAGTGCGTCGATGGGGCCGTGCTCGGAGATGACGGCGGCCATCGCCTCCTTCACGCCCTCGGGGTCGGTGATGTCGATCGGGGCGTGAACGCCGCTGCCGCCCGCTTCATTTCCGCTCTCGGTTGTGAGCCTCGCCGTCTCCTCGCGGGTGTCGGCGATGTCCATGCACACGACCTTCGCGCCCTCCGAGGCCAGACGCAGGCAGGATGCCCGGCCGATTCCTCCGCCCGCGCCGGTGAGGATGACGGTTCGGCCCGTGAATCTGTTCAAGGTGTTTCCTCCAATCGTTGAGCCGGGCGATTGCCTGAAAGGCGATCTTCGTCCGGAAGGCGGCTTTCATCCGGGAAGCGATCTACACCCGGATGTAAATTGCCGATAATATCGGGGACAGGTCCCCAGGGACAGGAATTCATTATATGCCAAACGGACGAATTGTTCCCGGGAGGCGGCTGCTAAAAACCTTATCAGGGAGGTGCATGCACGATGGCCCACGTTTTTAAATGGGGGGAAGGCGAGCGGGTCGAGATGAGCCGGGTGGAGGAGCCGCGGGGCTGGCGGATTCAGATGGACCCGGTGAATACGGGCGCCATTCACTTCAGCATGGGTACTCAGGATATCCCCCCCCGGCGGGCGGATACCGGTTCACCTCCACGAGCGGGAGGAGGAGATACTCTTTTTCCATGAGGGGGAGGGCGAGGTTGAGGTGGACGGCGAGAGGTTTCCGGTTGTGCCGGGAATGAGCGCCTTCCTCCCGCCCGGCGTTCGTCACGGGGTCCGGAATACGGGAGACTCACCCCTCAAACTGGTCTGGATATTTTCGCCGCCCGGCTACGAAAAGGTTTTTCGGGAGATGGCGCGGCGCGAGATGGATCACGGAGAGATCGAAAACCACATCGGCGGCCGGGACGAGGCGTAGTTCGCCGGTGAATAGAGAGCCGGGGTGTGAATCGCCGGCGGATGGAGGTCCGTGGAGTAAGGAGCCCGGGCGCAAGGAGCTGGGGCGTGGATCGTCAGCGTGTATATTTCGCCGCCGGGTTATTTCTTGGGAATCAGGTCGAGTTTCTCCACCCAGTAGTACCGGGAGAGGGTCCGGATATTGCCGGGCGTCATCGTGTAGAGGGCGGCGGTGGATTCCTCGACGCCCCGCATACTGGCGAGGCGCTGGTAGATCGAGATATGGAATTCCTCGGGCGGGAATATCGTCGTCACCGTGATGTTGAGTTCGGCCGGGTTCCTGGCGAGCTGTTCGTGGAGGCGGGCGGTCATCCTCGAGGGTCCGGTCACGTAGCCGTAGCCCCAGTAGCTCCCGAAGAGAAGGACCACCACCAGCACAAACCGCAGGGTGGGATGCTCGCTCCAGCTCTTTTTTTTCGGGACCGAAGGCCCCCCCTGATTGCCGGCCATCTAGGAAGGCCTCCAGACCATGCCCCACCTCTGGACGGTCCATTTTTCGATGGGGACGAGAATGCTCCTGTCGGTGAACATCCAGATGAGCGCGATCACGATAACACCCAGGAACACTTCCTCGATCTTGTACTCCGACGCGGATACGAAAATCATGAAGCCCAGCCCGCTGTCGCCCCCGATCATCTCGGCGGCGATGAGGGCCCGCCACCCGAAGCCCATGCTCATGCGGATGCCGGTGACGATGCTTGGAAGGGCGCCCGGGAAATAGACCTGGGTGATGATGTTCCAGCGGCTGCCGCCGAGCGTGAGGACGCTGTTCTCCAGGACGCTCGGCACGCTCCTCACCCCGAGGAGGGTGTTGAAGAATACGAGCCAGAAAATCGTGTTGAGCAGGATAAACAGGGTTGTCATCGCTCCGATGCCGAACCAGACGATGGCGAGCGGGACCCAGGCGATACCCGAGATGGCGTTGGCGAAAACCCCGATCGGCTCGAGGACGTTGCTGACCCGGCGGTTCATGCCCGCCAGGACGCCGAAGGCGATCCCGAAGGGAAGGCCCAGGATCAGCGCCAATCCGACGCGGCCCAGGCTTGATAGAACATGGTTCGTGAAAAGGCACCCGGGGTTCATCGTAAGGATGCCGCCGATGCCGGTGCACTCGTCCTGGAGGATCGAGATCGCCTCGATGATTGAGGCCATGGGCGGGATAAAGACCGGAGGCAGCCATTCATTGACGGTGTTCATCCGCCAAAGGGAGAGCAGCATGATGAACGGGATGGACCCCAGAATGATCCTTCGGAGGCGCTGGCGGCCGAAAAGCTTCTGGACGGCGATGGATAGGCTCTGAACGGGGTTCATCGCTGGACGAGCCCCCACCGTTGAATCGTATCGGCCTCGATGGGACGGAGCGCGAAGCGGTCGATCAGAATCCATATCACCCCGATCATCACCATTCCGAGAATCACCTCGTCGGTGTGATCGGTGTCCTGGGCGGTGAAAATCATCCAGCCCAGCCCGCGTTTTCCGACGAGCATCTCGCCCGCGATAACGGCGCGCCAGGCGAAAGCGATGCCCAGCCTTGCTCCAGTGGCGATGTAGGGCATCGCGCCCGGCAGGATAACGTCGCGGACGACCTGCAGGCGGCTCGCGCCCAGGGAGCGGAGCATGTTGACGTATATGCGCGGGATGCTCCGGACGCCGGCGAGGACGTTGAAGGTTATGGGGAACATGGCGGTGTAGAGAATGACGGTGAAAACCGTTTTTTCGCTGTTGCCCCACCAGACGACAATGATCGGGAGAATGGCGATTCCCGAAATGGACTGAAAGAAGTTCAGGATCGGGTAGAAAATGTCCGAAACCGTGCGGTTAAGCCCGAGAAGGATGCCGAACGGGATGCCGATGGCGAGACCTAGGACGCTGCCGAGAACGAGTCGAAAGAGCGTCTGCCCCAGGTAGTTGGGGAGAAGGCCCTTCCAGAGCATGTCGCTCGAGGAGAAAAGCACCGTCAGGGGAGCGGGAAGGTAGCGCGAGGGGTTCGGAATCACACTTGAGAGAAACGACCAGAAGGCCAGGATTCCCAACACCATGATCAGGAGTTCCACGCCTCCACCCTTGGTGAATCGCCGCCACCGGGCCGATCGAACGACGCGGGGGCGCTCAACCGAGGGACTAGTCGTCGCCATGGGGGGACACCTCTTCGCGGACGAGGGTGAGAATCTCGTCGCGCTTCTCGATGAACTGGGGATCGTGGAGCAGGTCCTTCCACACCCGCCGGTCGCGGGGGATGTCGATAAGGATGGTCGCCTTGAGCTTGCCGGGCCGCCGGGTGAAGACAAAGCACTTGTCTCCGAGGAAGGCCGCCTCATCGACGTTGTGGGTGATCAAAAGGGTGGTTTTTTTCGTGGCCATGGTGATGCGGTTGAGCTCTTCCTGGAGTGTGATCCGGGTTTGCGCGTCCACGGCGGCGAAGGGCTCGTCCATGAGCATGATGACGGGGTCCGCGCAGAGGGTGCGCGCCAGCGCGACGCGCTGCTTCATGCCGCCCGACAGCTCGTGGGGATAGCGGTCCTCGAAACCGGTCAGGTTCACGAGTTCGACGAACTCCTGGACTTTTTTCTTTCGCTCCTCGGAGGCCATTCCCTGGATTTCGAGGCCGTGGCCGATGTTCCGCGCCACCGTCCGCCACGGCAGGATGGCGTGTTCCTGGAACACGACGCCCCGATCGGGGCCGGGGCCCGTAACGTCGATGCCGTCCACCTTGACGTGGCCGACACTGTAGGGAAGCAGCCCGGCGAGAATGTTGAGGAGGGTGGTCTTTCCGCATCCGCTGGGGCCTACGACGGCGGCGAAAACACCCTCGTCGACATCGAGGCTCACGTTGTCGAGGGCGTGCACGTCCTCGCCCGTGTACTCGTCGGGGTAGTGATGGGAGAGTCCCTGAACGACCAGCTTGGGTGGCATTTTCCGTAAACCTTCCGTTTCGGCGGTGCTCAACGAAACGGCCGGCGCCCCGCTAGCAAGGCGCCGGCCGTTGAGTCGAAATATTTTGGGAAACTACCCGGTTTATTTCAGGTCCTTGAACCACTCCGGGTGCTCTTTCATCGTCCTGTTGATGAAGGTGAGGTCGAAGTATTTCGCCGGGTCGTAGGGCTTTTTCATTTTCTTCTGGGCGATAAGCTGCTTCACCGAGAACTCGAACGCCTTGAAGGTGTTCGGCCCGAGGCGCGGGTCGTAGGTCCAGTATTTAATCGTCCGGTTGAAGAGCTCGGGCGAAACGCCGCGGACGTAGCGGACGCCGATCTTCACGACGGCGGCCTGGTTCTTGGGGTCGCGCACCCACGCGGCGGATTCGGCCATGCCGTCAACGAACGCCTGGGTGACTTTCTTGTCCCGGTAAACAATGCTGGGGACGCCGTGCATGCCTGCGCAGAAGCAAACGTAGTCGCCGCCGCGGACGATGAGCTTGGCGCCCTTCACCTTATCGACCATGCGGGTCAGGTAGGGCTCCCAGGCCACCATCGCGTCCACGCCGCCCGAGTCGAACAGGGAAACGAGGCTGGGGGGGCGCACGTTAATCCGGCGGTAGTTCGCCTTCGTGATTCCGTTCCTGCTGAGAACCGTCCGGAGATAAAGGTCGCCGGT
>JAPYQX010000499.1 GCA_029937135.1 Nitrospinota bacterium | reverse complement strand
GGTGAATTTTCTCGCCGTCTCGGACAAGGACCCCAAGCGGGCGGGCGACCTCGCCGAAAGCGTGGCCGCCCATCTGTCATCCGGGGACAATCTGGAGGTCATCTCCCGCCCCGAGGTGAACGCGGTTTTCGTCTCGACCCCCGAGCACGATCATGCCGAGGCGATTCTCCAGGCCCTGGAGCTGGGCAAGCCCGTTTTTGTCGAAAAACCGCTGGCGCTCACCCTCGAGGACGCGGATCGCATCGTCGAGGCGGTCGAGCGGACTGGGGTGGCGTTTTGTGTCGGCTACTCCCGCCGACATGATCGCCGCTGGATGCTCGCCAAGGAGCAAATCGCTCAGGGCCGGCTTGGGCAGAGTTTAGGGATCACCTCGCGGGTCTATAACACGCGGGCCCAGATGCTCCAGATTTTAAAGCGCTCGCCCGAGGCCACCCCGGTGATGGATGTACTGACCTATTATGTGGACATGGCCTGTTGGTATCTTGAGGGCGTTGCGCCCGTCGAGGTCGTCGCCCGAAGCAACGGAAAAATTTTCAGGGGCATGGGCTATGAGGCGGACGATGTGACCTGGACCATCATCACCTTCGAGAACGGCGCCGTGGTGAATTTGGGGATTTTCTATGCGCTCCCGGCCAAGTACCCGACCTACGGGCAAAGCGCCCGGTTCGAGATACTGGGCGAGGAGGGGGTGATTCTCCTCGACATGGACAACAAGGACAGCCTCCTTTTCACCGACAATGGGGTGCCTCACGCCTATGTCCCCGACCATCAGGTAAATATGCTTTTCATGCAGACGAATTCCTCCGGGGATTGGGCGCTGGGCGAGTTCTGGGGACCCATCGCCAATGAGACGCGCTCCTGGCTCGATCATTTGGCGATCGGGGCCCCTTCGGCCCACACGACCGCGCGCGAGGGCAGGCGGACGGTCGAGGTGACGCTCGCCATCGACGAAGCGGCCCGGACGGGTAAAACGGTAAAATTATCAGGCACTTAAGTGCGTCTTGATCTTAATCTGGATGAGGCCTCGCCCTTTTTGTCATGCGCTGCATGAGATTTTGAAGCTAAGTAACGGGCGTAAAACCCTATGGGCAGAAAGCCTTGAGTGAAAAGTCCTGGTGGTTTTCAAAAAAAGATGCTTGGCTTCTGGTTTCATAATTGAAGCTTTATCTCTGGAAAAGCAATTTTCCGTGTTTCTATCCACCTGCCGGGTATCCAGAGCACCCGCCGGGGAAGGAGAGGTGCCATTTTTCAGGATTCGGCTTCCCGTTTTTCCCATTGAGTTGCCCGATTCCATATTCCAATCAATTCTAAAATCCTCTTCCCCCTCTTGAGGTATCGTCCGGAGGGGTGGTATCTTGTTTAAGTTAAAGATAAACTTAACCGAGTAAACCTTTTTA
>JAPYQX010000498.1 GCA_029937135.1 Nitrospinota bacterium | reverse complement strand
AGCGCACCCTGGCCGATGGCAGCGTTGAAGCCGTGGTTCAAGAGGATGAGATCCTCCAGCAGGCCGAGCGTTTAAAAGGGCTTGGCATTGAGGCCGTTGCGATTTGCTATCTGCACGCCTACGCGAATGGAGATAACGAGAAAAAGACTTCAGAGTATCTTCGCCGAATTCTTCCCGATTTATTCACGTCGCTTTCGCACGAAGTGGTTCCCGAGTACCGGGAGTTCGAGCGATTTTCGACGACCGTCATCAATGCATATCTCGGACCCAAAATCAGGGATTATATCTCCCGCCTGAACAAGACGCTTGAAGACAATGGATATTGTTCCTCTTTGTTCATCATGGCCTCGAATGGCGGAATGCTGGATGCAAAAAGGGCCGCGCAATTTCCCGTCCAGACGATACTTTCGGGGCCGGCGGGAGGGGTGGTGGGTAGTGTCGCGATGGCGGAGGAACTGGGACTGGAACACCTTATTACCTATGACATGGGCGGAACGAGTACGGATGTATGCCTTGTCAGGAATCGCCAGCCTATCGTGACCCGGGACAACTTGGTCGCCTCGTTTCCGCTGAATGCTTCTCAACTCCAAATCAACACGGTCGGTGCGGGCGGAGGAAGTATCGCATGGTGCGACGAAGATGGTGTGCTTCATGTGGGGCCGAAGAGCGCGGGCTCCCGTCCGGGCCCGGCCTGCTATGGTTTTGGCGGCGTTGAACCCACGGTGACGGATGCGAATGTGGTCTTGTCCCGAATCGGTCCACGCACTCTGCTGGCGGGAAAAATGAGTTTAGACCCCGGCCAGTCGGAAAAAGCCCTGGAGGAGCTGGCCCGGCGCGTGGGAATGGACGATGCGGTTTCCATGGCACGCGGGATCGTCGATATCGCCGTGGCGAAGATGGTTAGTTCTATTCGAGAGATTTCGATCGAGCGGGGATTCGACCCCAGGGAACATGTTTTGGTCGCTTACGGGGGGGCGGGGCCGCTCCATGCCGCCTTCATTGCCGGGCATCTATCCATCTCGCACGTCATTGTGCCTCGATTTCCGGGAAATTTTTCCGCCCTTGGCATGTTGCTGGCGGATGTCATGCAGGAAAATGTCAGAACGATTATCACCGCTTTTACCGAAGCCGATGCCCCCGCCATCGAGCGTATTTTTGATGAGTTGATTTCCCGTCCATCGGCTCAACTCGGCTCCGCTGGACTGAAGGATATTCGTTCCCTCCGTTACGTGGATGTCCGTTACTCGGGGCAGGCATTCGAATTGACGATTCCCGTCCCGGAATCCGAAAATTGGCTCGAAACTTTGGAGAGGGATTTCCATGTTCGCTACGAGGAGCGATACGGGCACTGTCATCCTGATGATCCAACAGAAATCGTAACCCTCCGCGTGCGTGTA